>URCN01000012.1:0-26995 GCA_900546335.1 uncultured Streptococcus sp. | reverse complement strand
GCTCTTCCGATCTCGGGGGGTGCATAGGTTTCCTGACGAATTTCCTGCCCATCCAGACTGATCTCTCCTTGATACTCTAAAAATTTCAACATACTGTGGAAAATCGTTGTTTTCCCAGCACCATTTTTCCCGACCAAGCCCAGAATCCTTCCTGGACTTGCCTGAAAATCGACACCAAACAGGACTTGCTTGGAACCGAAACTTTTCTCTAGATTTCTTACTTCTAACATTTTCCACCTCCGAGATATGTTGCACTTATTATACTCCTTTTTGATAGCCTTTACAACGATTTATGTCCATTTTATCGGATTATGAGTTGCAAAAGTGTCCTATCTTTAATAAATTTTAAGTGCTTCAGTGATATCTTTAGTATAACTCATTAAAGACTTTCTGAGATGGCTTCCTCCTCAACTATCGCTTTTCTCTTCTGAACTGTCCTTTTGAAACTAAAAATCCACCCCGAAGGATGGATTGATGAGTTAACGTACTTCTGCATGGACTTTTTCTTCGAGTGATGCTTGGATTTTTTCCATGTAGCGTGCGACTTCTTCGTCTGTTAGGCTGTCTTCTGGATTTTGGAAGGTCAAGCTATAGGCCATTGACTTCATTCCAACTCCCAGTTTTTCGCCTGAGAAGACGTCAAAGAGTTTGATATCTGTCAAACGTTTCACACCTGCAGCTTGGATAGCGTCTACAACTTCTTGGTGAGTGACTTCTGCCTTGAGGAGTAGAGCCACATCACGGCTGACTGCTGGGAATTTGGTGATTTCCACAAATGGAGCAACTGGCTGAAGCGCTGCTTCGATGGCTGAAAGGTTGAGCTCTGCTACATAAGTTTCTGGGATATCGTAAGCCTTGGCAGTAACTGGATGCACTTGGCCAAGGAAACCAAGAACTTGGTCACCGAGTGAAATCGCGGCTGTACGTCCTGGGTGAAGGCTAGCAATCTCAGCTGTTGCTGTATAAGTCACTTCTAGTCCCAAGCGAGTAAAGAGCGCTTCAAGGATTCCCTTAGCATAGAAGAAATCAACTGGAACTGCTGCCGTTTGGAAATCTTTTTCTGCAACCAAACCTGTTAAGGCAAAGGCAAAGCTATTGATCTCATTTGGTAGATCTTCTTTTGGATTGCCTGTTTGTTCAAAGACTTTTCCAATCTCGTAAAGAGCCAAATTTTTGTTCTTACGAGCTACGTTGTAGGCCACCGTATCAAGGATACCTGAGACCATATTTTGGCGGAGGACAGAACGGTCCACTGTCATTGGCCACATGAGTTCTGTAAGGTTACTTGGTTGAGCTGTGAACTCAACTGCTTTTTCAGGCGTTGTCAGAGCGTAGGTAATGATTTCTGTCAAACCTGCTCCCTCAGCGATGGTACGAACTTGGCGACGCAATTTTTGTGTCGCAGTCAATTCACCTGCTGTACCATCATCTTTTGGAAGACTAGTTGGCAAACGATCGTAACCATAGATACGAGCGATTTCTTCAAAGAGGTCCGCTTCGATGGTAATATCCCAACGACGACGGGGTACGCTGACTGTAAAGCTTTCTGCATTGCCAGAAAGGCCAAAGCCAAGACGACGGAAGACATCTTCGACATCAGCATATGAAAGTTCCGTACCAAGGACACGGTTGACGTCAGCCAGAGTCGAAGAAACTTCCACATCAGAAGTATCAAGCTGGCCTGCCGAAACGATACCCTTACGCACAGTCGCACCTGCAAGATCAGCAATCATGCTAGCCGCCGCATCAAGGGCTTCGTTAACAGTTGCCACGTTGATCCCTTTTTCAAAGCGAGAAGATGATTCCGAACGAAGGTTAAGGCGTCCGCTAGTCTTGCGGATGGATTTACCATTGAAAACAGCCGCTTCAAGGACAACACGACTAGAATTTTCAGATATTTCTGTTGCTTGCCCCCCCATGACACCTGCAAGGGCTACTGGTTTGTCAGCGACAGTGATGACTAAGTCATTTGTTTCCAAGTCACGTTCTTCACCGTCCAAAGTCACCAATTTTTCACCAGCACGCGCTTCACGCACACGGATGTCAGTCCCTTCAAAGGTATCCAAGTCAAAGGCATGCATCGGTTGACCAAAGTAAAGCAGGATGTAGTTGGTTACGTCAACTACGTTATTGATGGGACGAATCCCTTCGTTCATAAGAAGGTTTTGCAACCATTGTGGACTTGGTGCGATGGTCACATTATCCAAGATACGGGCCGCATAGTAAGGCGCCTTGTCTGTCTCAATGCCTACAGAAAGGGCATCTGCTGCAGCTTCATTTGTTTCTGTTAAACTGAATTCTTTAAAGTTGACTGCCTTGTCATAGATGGCTGCCACTTCATGAGCCACCCCACGCATAGATAGAGCGTCTGCACGGTTTGGTGTGATAGAAAGTTCGATGATTTCATCATCCAAGTCTAGATATGAGAAGACTTCCTCACCTGGTACTGCATCTTGAGGCAAGATTTGAATACCATCTGCGAATTCCTTCGGTACAACCGAGTCAGAAATACCTAATTCACCAAGCGAACAGATCATTCCAAGTGACTCTAAACCACGGATTTTCCCTTTTTTGATCTTGTAATTGTCAGCAATACGAGCTCCTGGAAGAGCTACCATGACCTTGATCCCAGCACGCACATTTGGGGCACCACAAACGATCTGACGGGCTTCTTCTTCGCCAACGTTAACCTGACAGACATGCAAGTGTGTTTCTGGCACATCTTCGCAAGACAAGACCTCACCGACGACAATTTTTGAGAGACCGGCAGCTGGTGATTCGACACCTTCGACCTCAATCCCTGTAGTTGACATTTTCTCAGCCAACTCTTGTGATGGCACATCAATGTCCACCAATTCTTTTAACCATTTATAAGATACAAGCATAATTCTGATTGTAAGATCTCACAGAATAAGACCTTTTCAATTCCTTTCTTTTTCTTTGAGTCAGTCCTCACCATTCTCATCAAGAGAAAATAACTAGACTGTGTTTCAGGTTTCAATCTTATTTAAACTGTTCTGAAAAACGGACATCTCCTTGATAGAATCCGCGAATATCGTTGATTCCGTAACGGAGCATAGCGACACGCTCTTGACCAAGACCAAAGGCAAATCCAGAGTAAACAGTCGCATCGATACCACTCATTTCAAGGACACGTGGGTGAACCATACCGGCCCCCATGATTTCGATCCAACCTGTTTTCTTACATACGTTACAGCCTTCTCCACCACACTTGAAGCAGGAAACATCCACCTCAACAGATGGCTCTGTGAATGGGAAATAAGATGGACGCAGACGAATCTGACGCTCTTCACCGAACATCTTTTGAACGATCAATTGAAGCGTTCCTTGCAGGTCTGCCATAGAGATGTTTTTCCCAACAACCAAGCCTTCGATTTGGTGGAACTGGTGACTGTGGGTCGCATCGTCCGTATCACGGCGGAATACACGCCCTGGTGAGATCATCTTCAAAGGACCTTTTGAAAAATCATGGGCATCCATGGCACGCGCCTGAACCGGAGACGTGTGAGTACGAAGCAAGATTTCTTCTGTAATGTAGAAAGTGTCCTGCATATCACGAGCTGGATGGTCTTTTGGAAGATTCATACGTTCAAAGTTATAGTAGTCTTGCTCCACTTCAAAACCATCCACGACTTGGTAACCCATCCCGATGAAAATATCTTCGATTTCTTCACTTGTTTGTGTCAAAACGTGGCGGTGACCAGTCGCTACTGGACGGCCTGGAAGGGTTACATCGATACTCTCGCTAGCTAATTGAGCTGCGACTTTCTTTTCTTCCAAAAGCTTAGCTGTTTCTTCAAAGGCAGCTGTCAAGACATCACGCGCTTCATTGACGTGTTTCCCGATGATTGGGCGCATCTCAGCCGAGACATCCTTCATCCCTTTAAGGATTTCCGTAAGCGAACCCTTTTTACCAAGGACAGAGACACGTAAGTCTTGCATCTCTTTTTCATTTTCAGCAGTAATCTGCTTCAAGCTAGCCAGCGTTTCTTCGCGAAGCGCTTTTAATTGTTCTTCAATAGTTGACATAATTCCTCCATCAGTCTCTCGTAGATAAAAAGAAAACCACATGCCAAAAACTCCACTCGGAGCGTTGACACGCGGTACCATCCGTTTTCATCTGACAAGTCAGACCTTCATTTCTAAATCCATGCGCAAGTGAATTCACCCAGCTTTCATATAGAGAGCTTGCAGTCACGGCTCTCCTCCCTGATATACTTCCCTTGAGTTACTAGTCTTGCGGATTTCTATTCAATTACTACTTAGTTTATCAGATTTTTACCATTCTTGCAAGACCTATCTCACTTCTGCTTGCCTTTAAATCGCCATTGGAAGCGGAGCTTATCGTAAAAAGGAAACTCTATAAACAGGACTCCCAAGCCCACACAGAGACTGGCAAGGACATCTGATGGATAGTGAACTCCCAGATAGACTCTTGACACCAAGACACTGACTAGGTAGAGACCTAGCACGATTTGTACAATTTTCCTCCAAACCGGATCTTTAATCCGTTGACTGAGAATGACAATCAAAGTCCCTACCATCAGAGTCACTGCCAGAGAATGCCCACTTGGAAAAGAAAATCCCTTCTCCTCTACCAGATGTAAAATAGCTGGCCGTGGGCGCTGGTAGATATTTTTAAAGGTCACGATTAAAAGACCGGCTAAGGCTAGATTACCCGCCATGAAGTAGCTTTCTATCTTCCACTGCTTACGATAAAAGATAAAGGCTGCGATGGCAACCCAGGTAATGATTACTGGGATATCAATCAAATGCGTAAGCGCACGAAATAGAACCGTCAAATAATCTGGCAAGTCCCCACGAAGAGCAGTCTGAATCGGTTGATCAAAACCGACCAGCGTTTCAGGATAGAACTTAACCATATAGCCAAGAAGGACGAAAAGTAAAAGGGCAAAACTGCCCTTCATTAAAAATGTTTGTTTATCTCTCATAATGTTTTAAGGTTGGTTTCAAGAGGACGTATAACAACCAGAATGAAACGGCAAAGATTACACCCTCAATCAAGTTAAAAGGTAATACCATAGTCATTAGGTAGTTGGAAAGTCCCAAAATTTTTCCAATATCAAAGTTGGCAAACTTCGCGTACAAAGGAACAGCATAGACATAGTTGAGAACCAACATGGCAGCAGTCAAGCCGACAGTTCCCGCTAGAGATGCTAGTAGGAAACGAAGGGTGCTGCGTTCCTTTTTCCAAATCAAACCAAAGACGATAACAAAAACTCCCAAGGACACGATATTCATTGGCAAGCCAATGTAGGTATTCACTCCTTGGCTATTGAGAAGCAACTTCAAGAGTGAGCGCATCAAGAGAATTCCTAGAGCAGCTGGCAAATCCATCACCACCAAGCCTACAAGGACTGGCAAGATACTAAACTCGATCTTGAGGAAGGTCGCCGCTGGCAAGAGCGGAAAGTCAAAGTACATCAGCACAAATGAAATGGCTGATAAAATCGCAATGGTCGAAATTCGACGTGTGTTTGTCATAACAGGTTCCTCCAATTTTCTATAAAATCAGAAGAAGTTGGAAAGGATCCCTCTATCTATTCTCACTTTTTATATCCCAAAAGTTCCCTCTCACTCTTTTGAGCAAGCGGTTGCAATTCATCTATAAACTCATCCGAACAGACAAAGCCATTCTTTCGTCTTCTCCCATCCAGACTATACTGTCGGTTGTGGAATCACACCACATCAGCTTGCGCTCGCGGACTTCTTTAACTAAGATATTTTGGATTAATCTAGGCGTCGCAGTCGAAGATAATACTTAAGTATATCGAGACAAGACAACGAAGAGAAAGCCAAAATAGCTAGTTAAAGTCACCGCCGGTCGGGAATCTCACCCAGCCCTGAAGACCCTTTAATCATAACAAAAAACGCTTGCAAGTGCAAGCATTTTGTTTATTTCAATTTATCTGCTTCATAGGTGTGAACAAGCTCAAGACCTGCAAAATTCTGCTGACGAAGAGCTTCGTAGACGATCATGCATACGGTATTGGAAACATTGAGACTGCGAACGTGTTCATCGTTCATAGGGATACGGAGAGCTTTCTCTGGATGTTCACGCATAAAGTCCTCAGGCAAGCCCTTGTCTTCACGTCCAAAGAGAAAATAATGGTCCTCATCCGTCGATAAATCAGCTTCAGAATAGACCTTTTCCGCAAATTTTGAAATCAGATAGAGTTTTCCCTTCATCTGAGACATGAAATCTTCCAAACTGTCATAAAAATAAATCTCTAACTTATCCCAGTAGTCCAAACCAGCCCGCTTCATCTTCCGGTCATCAATCGGAAATCCCATCGGTTTGATGATGTGGAGGGGAGAATTGGTCGCAGCGCAAGTACGCGCAATGTTACCTGTATTTTGTGGAATCTGAGGTTCAAATAATACAATGTGATTTGTCATGACTGGCTTCCTTTTATCATTGCAAAAAAATAGCCACACTGCCCGGAGTCAAGCTCAGCAAACAGCGTGGTTAAGGCATCGTTAACTTACCTCACAACAGGTTTGAAGTAAATCAGCGAAACTACTTTCTTAGTATAACACTTTCAGAATCATTGTCAATAGAAATGACTTGATTTTTTTACTTTTTTTGATGATATTTTCATGTTTGCTCATTCCCTTTCTGAAAAGGGATAGTAAGAGAGTAATATCACTCCAAATCGGAGACATCGTTATAGAAATTAAGCAAATGTAGCTTCAAAACTTGAAAAAGGCCCTTCTTCCCTTAAAAATCGCCTTAGCAAGTGCATTTTTTGTTAAAAAAGGGTATGATAGTTACATCATGAAAAAGTAGGTTTTTTTATATGAAAATTGTCCTTGTTGGTGGAGGGAAAGTCGGTTTTGCCCTCTGTCGTTCACTAGTTGCAGAAAACCATGATGTTGTCCTCATCGAGCAAAATGAAGCTGTACTGAACCATATTGTCAGTCGCTATGATATCATAGGTCTCCTTGGAAATGGTGCTGACTTTGCCATCTTGGAGCAAGCCGGTGTTCAAGAGTGCGATATCTTTATCGCTCTAACCGAATACGATGAAGTGAATATGATTTCAGCGGTACTTGCTAAAAAAATGGGCGCTAAAGAAACCATCGTTCGGGTACGAAATCCTGAATACTCCAATGCCTATTTTAAAGAGAAAAATATTCTTGGATTTTCACTTATTGTTAATCCAGAGCTCCTGGCAGCGCGTGCGATCTCAAATATCATTGATTTCCCTAATGCCCTCTCTGTCGAACGATTTGCTGGAGGTCGGGTCAGTCTCATGGAGTTTGTTGTCAAGGATTCTAGCGGTCTTTGTCAAATGCCAATCTCAGACTTCCGTAAAAAATTTGGGAATATTATTGTCTGTGCCATGGAGAGGGATCATCAACTGATGATTCCAAGTGGTGATGTTATTATCCAAGACAAGGATCGGATTTTTGTTACGGGAAATCGTGTAGATATGATGCTTTTCCATAACTATTTTAAATCTCGTGCAGTGAAAAGCTTGCTTATCGTTGGAGCTGGAAAGATTGCTTATTATCTACTCGGCATTTTAAAAGACAGTCGCATTGATACCAAGGTCATCGAGATCAATCCTGAAAGAGCTCGTTTCTTCAGTGAAAAGTTCCCCAATCTCTATATTGTCCAAGGAGATGGAACTGCAAAAGACATTTTGCTGGAAGAAAGTGCTCCCCACTATGATGCAGTCGCAACCTTAACTGGGGTTGATGAGGAAAATATCATCACCTCAATGTTCCTTGACCGAGTTGGCGTCCATAAGAATATCACCAAGGTCAACCGAACAAGTCTTTTAGAGATTATCCACGCGCCTGATTTTTCAAGTATTATCACACCAAAAAGCATCGCAGTGGATACCATTATGCACTTTATCCGTGGTCGAGTAAACGCTCAGTATTCAGACCTTCAAGCCATGCACCATCTCGCAAACGGTCAAATTGAAACTCTCCAATTCCAAATCAAGGAAGCTAATAAAATGACTGCCAAACCTCTATCACAGTTGAAATTGAAAAAAGGGGTTCTCATCGCAGCCATTATCCGAAAAGGAAAAACAATCTTCCCTACTGGAGAGGATATGCTTGAGGTGGGAGACAAGTTGCTCGTGACGACCTTATTGCCAAACATCACCAAAATTTATGATTTGATTGAGAGGTAAAAAATGAATAAAAGTATGATTCGTTACCTCCTCTCAAAACTTCTCTTGATTGAGGCTGTTCTTCTCCTAGTCCCTGTCAGTGTAGCGATCTATTACCAAGAATCCAGTCAAGTATTTATCGCTCTCTTTTCTACGATTGGAATTTTAGTCCTTCTCGGTGGTCTAGGCGTTTTACGGAAACCGAAAAACCAACGGATTTATGCCAAGGAAGGGGTCTTAATTGTTGCCCTCTGTTGGATTCTCTGGTCTTTCTTTGGTGGCCTCCCCTTTGTATTTTCAGGACAAATCCCAAACGTCATCGATGCCTTCTTTGAAATCAGTTCTGGATTTACGACTACAGGAGCAACTATTCTGAACGATGTTTCCGTTCTCACTCGTTCCCTCCTCTTCTGGCGAAGTTTCACCCACTTGATCGGAGGGATGGGGGTACTCGTCTTTGCACTTGCCATTATGGACAATGCCAAGAATAGTCACTTGGAGGTGATGAAGGCTGAGGTCCCTGGACCTGTCTTTGGCAAGGTCGTATCCAAGCTAAAAAACACTGCCCAGATTCTCTATCTGCTTTATCTAGCTCTCTTCTCCCTTTTTGTGGTTATCTACTACCTAGCAGGTATGCCTCTCTATGATAGTTTTGTCATCGCTATGGGAACGGCAGGAACTGGGGGCTTTACCGTCTATAACGACGGAATTGCCCACTATGGTAGCTCACTCATCACCTATCTAGTTAGTATCGGAGTGTTGGTTTTTGGGGTTAACTTCAATCTCTACTACTACCTCATGCTCCGTCAGGTTAAGGCTTTCTTTGGAGATGAAGAACTACGAGCATATATCATCATTGTTCTAGTTTCTACCGGCTTGATTACGCTTAATACACTCCACCTCTATCAAGGTGTCTCTAAGAGTGTTGAAATGGCCTTCTTCCAGGTTTCCAATATCATCACGACAACAGGTTTTGGTTACGGAGATATTACCAACTGGCCCCTCTTCTCCCAATTTATCCTCCTCTTCCTCATGGGAATCGGTGGATCAGCTGGCTCAACTGCAGGTGGTCTTAAGGTGATCAGAGGACTTATCCTCTCTAAAATCGCAAAAAATCAGATTTTGTCCACTTTATCCCCTCACCGTGTTTTGACTCTACACGTCAATAAAACTGTGATTGATAAGGATACCCAGCACAAAATTCTTAAATATTTTGCTATCTATATGATGATTATTCTCTCTCTCATCTTTATCGTCAGTCTTGATAGCAATGATTTTCTAGTCGTAACCAGTGCTGTCTTCAGCTGTTTTAACAATATCGGACCTATTCTAGGTACAACCTCGAGTTTTTCCATCTTTAGTCCCATCTCTAAAATCCTCCTCTCCTTTGCAATGATTGCAGGTCGCTTAGAGATTTACCCAATTTTGCTACTCTTTATGAAACGCACTTGGTCTAAACGCTAATGATAATACAATTCCCCTTTTACAAGCCAGTAGAAGGGGAATTTTTCTATTAAAAATGAGAAGACCTTTCGGTCCTCTCCTAATTTGTTTATTCTTTAAGAGCTTTCTTGTAACGAGCAAGTTCTGCTTGGTTAGCCCAAACGTAGTGACCTGGACGAATTTCTACCATAGATGGCTTGTCTGTCTCATAGTCATGTTGGTCAGGATCGTAAACTTTCAAAACCTTCTTGCGTTCCAAGATTGGATCTGGAATCGGTACAGCAGATAGAAGTGCTTGAGTGTATGGGTGGACGGGATTGTTAAACAACTCCTCTGTCTCCGCCACTTCGACGATAACTCCCTTATAGATAACCGCGATACGATCTGAGATAAAGCGAACAACTGACAAGTCATGCGCGATAAAGAGATAGGTCAAGCCCAACTCTTTTTGGAACTTCTTGAGCAAGTTCAAGACTTGCGCACGCACTGATACGTCCAAGGCTGAAATTGGCTCATCCGCAATAACGAAATCAGGTTCCATCACAAGGGCACGGGCAATCCCGATACGCTGGCGTTGCCCACCAGAAAACTCATGTGGATAGCGGGTCAAGTGTTCTTTCAAAAGTCCAACTTCATGAATCATCTTTTGAACTTTTTCTTTTCGATCTTCTTCATCTTTAAACAAGTGATAGTTGTAAAGACCTTCAGAGATGATATAGTCAACTGTTGCACGCTCATTCAAGCTCGCTGCAGGGTCCTGGAAAATCATCTGGATGCGACGGATCAAGTCTGATGATTCTTTATGAGATTTTTTCCCATTAATCTTATGACCATCAAAGATGATCTCACCTTTACTAGTATTATTTAAACCAATAATGGCACGACCAATCGTTGTTTTCCCACTACCAGACTCACCTACAAGAGAGAATGTTTCTCCCTTGTTGATAAAGAAGTTGGCGTTTTTAACCGCGACAAACTTCTTACTTCCTTCACCGAAGGAAATTTCTAAATCTTTAATTTCTACTAATTTTTCAGACATTTCCTTCCTCCTAGTCTTCTAGATGAGCAAAGCCCATTTTATCACGAATCTTGTCATGCAAATCTGCAATGACTCCAGGTTTTTCAACTTTAGGAGCATTCTCATGAAGCAACCAAGTCTTAGCCCAGTGAGTATCAGTGACTGAAAACTTAGGTGCTTTCTCTTCAAAATCAATTTGCATCGCATAATCTGAACGAAGGGCAAAGGCATCACCTTTCAACTCAGTATAAAGAGACGGTGGTGTTCCTGGGATAGAGTACAATTCCCCTTTATCATCAGCAAGCTGTGGCAAGCTAGACAAGAGACTCCAAGTGTATGGATGACGTGGATCGTAGAAGACTTCCTCAACAGTACCGTATTCTACAATTTCCCCAGCATACATAACCGCTACCTTATCGGCAATACTTGCTACCACACCAAGGTCATGGGTGATAAAGATAATGGTAAAGTGGTACTCATTTTGCAAGGTTTTAAGCAAATCAATGATTTGCGCTTGAATGGTTACGTCAAGGGCCGTTGTTGGCTCGTCACAGATCAAGATATCTGGACGACAGGCAAGGGCAATCGCAATAACGATACGTTGGCGCATCCCTCCAGAATATTGGAAAGGATACTCTTCAAAACGTTTTTCAGCGTCTGGGATTCCGACCTTGTTCATATAGTCGATTGCCATCTCTTTGGCTTCCTTAGCTGTTTTCCCTTGGTGTTTAACGATAACTTCAGTGATTTGGCTACCGATTGTATTGATTGGGTCCAAACTTGTCATAGGGTCTTGGAAGATAGTCGCAATTTTAGCACCACGAATCTTCTCCCATTCCTTGTTAGAAGTTAGAGCGGTCAAGTCTTGTCCACGATAGTCGATGCTTCCTTGGGCAATACGTCCATTGTCTTCTAACATCCCTGTAAAGGTTTTTGTTAAAACAGATTTACCAGAACCGGACTCACCTACCAAGGCCAGAACTTCTCCTTCAATCAAGTCTAGAGAAACTCCTCGGATAGCCGTCAGAACTTTGTCACGAACGTCAAATTCCACGACAATATCGCGAGCAGTCAAAATTACATCTTTTCCTTTTATCATGTCTACTCCTATCTATGTGTACGTGGATCACTAGCATCCGCTAGGTTTTGACCAACAACGAAGAGAGAAAGAGACACCAAGATCAAGGTTGTCAACGGAATCCAGAATAAGTAAGCGTTGGTCGTAACGTTTTGTGAGTAATCTGAGATCAAACGTCCCAAACTTGGCACTGTTACAGGCAATCCCAATCCAAAGAAGGAAAGGAAGGCTTCATAAGAGATGAAGCTTGGCAACATCAAGGTCATTGTAGAAACAATAACAGATACCAATTGCGGCATGATGTTTTTAACAATGATTTTAAAGGTTGGTGTTCCAAGTGTTTGAGAAGCAAGGTTGTATTCCAAGTCACGGTAACGCATGATTTGGATACGAATCATATAAGCAATCCCAATCCAAGTTGTCACACTCATGGCAAAAATCAAATTCCAGAAACCAGCACCAATTGAGTAAGTCAAGACAATGACAATCAAGAGAGATGGAATGTTTGAAATAATGTTATAAACTTCCATCATGACGCGGTCAACGGATTTTGAAATTCCCCAGATTCCACCAACAATAACCCCAATTACAAGGTTGATAAAAGTTGCAATTACAGAGATGAGGATAGAGTTACGCGCACCAAACCAAACCCCATCAAACAAGGATTTACCATTGCTATCTGTACCAAACCAATGTTCAGCATTGGGTTTGATAAAACGAGCAGAAAAGTCATTGACCTTACTTACATCGTTGAAGTCAAAATCTGAGAACATTGGGTAAATAAAGCTCATCAAGATAATGGCAACCAAAATCCCCAACATAATGACTGTTGATTTTTTCTTTAGAAATTGTCTAAATACAGAACCCCAGTATGAATAGGCAGGAGCATCAATTGTTTCAGAGGCAAAATCGTCACGTTTTACGAACTGAAATTTTTCTTTATCGATTGTTGACATTATTTGCCTCCTTTCTCTGTCAATTTAATACGTGGGTCAAGCATGGTCATCCAGATGTCTCCTACAAAGAGTGAGAAGATAGAAATACATGTGAAGATGAAGACAAGACCAACTACCATTGAGTTGTTTGATGCCTTAACAGAGTCAATCAACATTTTACCCATACCTGGGAAAGCAAAGACCGTTTCTGTCAATGTTGCACCACCAATAACTCCGATTACGGCACCAGGAATACCTGAAACCAAAGGAACCATGGCATTTTTAAAGATGTGTTTATTTGAAATTTCTTTTTCAGACAAACCTTTGGCACGAGCAAAACGTACAAAGTCCTGAGATTGCAAGTCGATCATGTAACGACGAATCCAGATAGCTGTACTTGGCGCACCCAACAAACCTAGAATGACTGCTGGTAAGACATAAGAACGCCAATCTCCAGCCCCCAAGATAGGGAATGAGTCAGGCAGACCAATAGATGAGCCAATCAAACGCACGATATAAACCAAGGCAATCGTTGGAAGGGCAAGCAAGAAGGTCAGAGCACCTGTCGAGAAGCTGTCAATCCAAGTATTCTTGTGGCGAGCCATAGCAGATCCAAGTGGAATAGCAATAGCATACGAGATAATCAAACCAATCAAACCAGCAACAGCTGAACTTGCAATCATAGATGGATATTGGTAATTGCTTTCTGTAGCCGTGTAAGGATCGTCCTTACCATAGTTTGCCACCTCACGTGCGTCTGCTTGACTTGGTGATTTGTAGGTACGAGAGTAGATATCTACAGATGAAGTCTTTTTACCTGTAGGGAATTGAACTTCTGATGTCTTAGTTTGTCCCTGACCTTGGGTGATAACTTGAAGCACTGGTGTGTTTGCATAAGTTGGGTAAGAATCACCTAAGTTAACGTTCACAAAGTTTTGGTGTACAAATGGGAATTGGTTGTTGAAATACAAAAGATACTTATGTTTTGTACCTGAACCAACCAATGACCAACCGATAGCAGGGTCATTTTCAAAACGAAGATAGCGTTGCAAGTTTGGATTTTCAGGGTCTTGAATCTTGTTTGTATGATCAATATCAATCAAGTTGGCATAGAATTTGAAAACACGTTCAAAAATCGGAATTTCACGCGTAGCATAGAATTGACCACTTTCTGAGAATACACCTAGCGTCCAACCATTTCCTAGTTGGTTGATGTATTTTTCGTAGATTGCCTTGTTGGCATCGTTGGCATCTACTGTTACAGATGAGTCCATTGTGCTAGCTTTTTCTTGCAACTCCTTGGTATCGTAGTACTCGATATAGCCCATCCGCTCATAAACGGTATTTTCATAATTGTCTCGTTTATCTGGCGTCGTTGCAATCTTGTTATAGTTGGTATCCTGCTTGAAAATCAATTTTCGAGGAACCATCGTATAAATAATTGTGTATGTCAATGTTGTCACCAAGAAAATAGACAACAATGAACGCAATACACGCATAAAAATATATTTCTTCATATCGTTTCCTTTTAAAATCCCAAAAGAACCTTCTCCTCATGGAGAGAAAGTTCTCTTGAGAGTTATTTATTTAACGTGATTTGTCAATTCTTTTTGAACTTTTTCGTTTGATTCTTTTTTCTCTTTGAGCCATTTCTCACGAGCTTGTTCGTACTCAGCTTTCGTTACAACCTTATCCTGCAACTGAATGTACTTGAAGTAAAGATCTGAACTCTTGTCTCCAGATTGGCTATAAGAAGCTGTGAATGGTACTACACGAGAAATGAATGGTGCTGCGCCGCTACCAGACATGGCAGGGATGAAGAGAGAGCTATCTGTCAACCAAGCCTGAGCTGCAGCGTATTTCTCATAACGAACATTCAAATCGCTGGTTTCTTTAGCGGCTTCATCAACTAACTTATCGTATTCTTTCAAACCAACTTGACTAACTGCTGGGTTCGCTGGATCGTCAAATCCCATGTAGGTTTTGGTTTGCGACTTGTTTGTTGATTTGAGGATATCAAGGTAAGTTGATGGATCTTCATAGTCTGGGTTCCATCCAACTGCACCTGATAGATCCCAATCTTCTGCTGCTGCATTTGGTGCATGGTATGTGATATTCAATGCCTCATCTTTAGAAATTTGATGAATATCAATGACTACGTTTTCTTCTCCAAGCACTTTTTCAACTGTCTGTTTGAAGGATTGGATACGAGCAATATACCCTTTGTTTGTTTGATCTACTGGAATATCCAAATGGATTGGGAATTTCACCCCTTCAGCTTCTAATGCAGTTTTAGCTTTGGCAAATTCTGCTTTGGCCTTATCTGCGTTGAAAAGTCCATCTTGACCATCAGCAAAGTTTACGTTTTTCCACTCATCACCATAAGCTGCCATCTTCTCAGTTACCAAGTCACCGAAGGTCTTGTCACCCGCAGCGACAAAATCTGGTTTTACAAAGAGATTACGAACAGCAAGAGGAGCACCTTCCTTACCATTAATTTGCGCTGAATAAGCTGTACGATCAACGGCAAAGTTCAAGGCCTGACGGAAGTCTTTGTTAAGAAGGGACTTCTTAGTTGACGTTTTTTCTTCGTCAGTTGTTTTAGCGGTGTATTTGTAACTTTGACGGTCAATATTGACACCCAAACCAGTAATTCCTGGTCCAGCTGGTGTGTAGTAGATATTGTCTTTGTAGGTCTCCGCTACTTTAGAGTAGTTTGAACTTGTGGGGAAGAGACGAGCATAGCTATAAGCTCCACTTGTAAAGTTCCGTTCAAGAGACTCTTGATCCGATCCGTCATAGAAAGCAAGGGTTACTTTATCAAGATGAACATTTTCCTTGTCCCAATAGTTTTCATTCTTCACAAATTCGATAGAAGACTTGGCAGTCAACCCTTTCAGCAAGAATGGACCATTGTAAAGCAAGGATGTAGGGTCTGTTGCTTTAGCAAAATCATCCCCTTTTGATTTTTCAAATTCTTCGTTTAATGGCCAGAAGATTGAGTAAGCCATCTTAGAGTTCCAGTATGGTTCTGGTTGGTTCAATGTATACTCAAGAGTATAATCATCAACTGCCTTAACACCTACTGTAGAAAAGTCTTTTGAATTTCCTGCCAAATAGTCAGACAAACCTTTAACAGAATTTTCTGCTAGGTAAAGTGCTTCTGACTTTTTATCTGCTGCGTGTTTTAAACCATTTACAAAGTCTTTAGCTGTCACTTCAGCATATTCTTCCCCCTCAGAGGTAAACCATTTGACACCTTTACGGATTTTGTAGGTATAGGTCAAACCGTCTTTTGAAACTGACCAGTCTTCTGCAACTGCAGGAGTCAAATTCCCATATTTGTCATTTGTAAAGAGACCATCAATACCATTTGAAGTGGCTAATTTAGTACTTTGTTTCCCCGAAGCAAGGTAATCCAATGTTTCAGGATCTGATGAATAAACATATCCATAATTTTTTGGCGCTGTTGAATCAGATGATTTTGAAGAACCGCAAGCAGCTAGTACTCCTGCTGCTAATAAAGCAACACCTGCTGCAACAAATACTCTACTTTTTTTCATATTTTCAACTCCTCTTGAAAAATTTAGGCTTATTGGAAATTATAACATATATTTTTTAAAAAGTAAACGAATTTTCAGAATATTTAGGCGCATTTCCTCAAAAAACTTCTATTTGTCAAAATTCTTGCATTCTTTGTTTGTTTCTGCAAGAAATACTTTCTAGTCTGATCTTCTTTAGAACGGGATTTTTACAAGCTTTTTCTCACTTCTTCAATCACCATCTGTTTTCCTAAATTGGATTTTAGAATAAGAAACTATTGACGGGAAATGATTTTCAAGGTATAATAATAAACGTTGAGGCGGTATAGCCAAGTGGTAAGGCACGGCTCTGCAAAAGCTTGATCGTCGGTTCAAATCCGTCTACCGCCTTTCAGTACCTGAATTAACAGGAATTAACCAAATGAAAAGCTCGTAAAACCGGGCTTTTTTATTATTCCTAATAAGTGGGGATAACTGAACCTATCATCTAGATTTACAAAAAGCAGTGACTCAAGTCACTGCTTTATTCTGTTTCTTCTTCGGGTTCTAGTTCTGTGATTTGAACTTTTACCTTGGTAACACGTCCATTTTTCACCTTATCGTTGGTCAGAATGATTTGCTTGTTTTGACTAACCAGTTGGTAACTGATTTTCTCAGTTGTTGGAATCGTACCAACACCCGTCAAATAATAACCGGCGATGGTATCCACATCATCGCTTTCTAGTTCGACACCAAAGTAGTTATTGAAGTCGTTAAGATTCATGGTTCCCTGTGCAATATAGGTGTCCTCACCGATTTGATGGACTTCGATTTCTGCTCGGTCTGTCTCGTCGTCGATTTCTCCGACAATCTCTTCTAAAAGATCTTCCAGAGTTACCAAACCAGCCATACCACCGTATTCATCGAGCAAAATGGCCATTTGTCTTTGGGTATTTCGCAATTCTTTTAGCAAGTCATCCACAAAAATAGTTTCAGGAACAAAGAGTGGTTCTTGTAAGATCTTCTTCCAGACAATGTTTTCAAAGCCATCTGCATAGGCAGCGTTTAGCAAACGCTTGGTATGAATCAAACCAATCACATTGTCCTTATCCCCATCATAAACAGGGATACGTGAGAAATTTTGCTTTAGAATACTTTGGATAATGGTTTGACTATCATCCTGAATATCCACCATAAAGGCATCCGTCCGAGGAACCATGACTTCTCTCGCCATCAGCTCATCTAGAGAGAAAATCCCTTGTAACATCTCGATTTCGTCTGCATCCAAAGTTTCCTCACTTTTGGTCAACATGTACTCAATTTCATCTCGAGTCATTTTTTCATCCGCATCATCAAAGGTCATTGGCGTTAAACGACTCAAGAGATTAGTTGAAGCAGATAACAACCAGACAAAGGGACTGACAATCTTCCCAAGTCCAATGATAATCGGAACAGAGCGAATGGCTAAGGCATCTTTTAGATTAAGGGCAATCCGTTTAGGATAGAGTTCACCAAAAACAATAGAGATGTAGGTCAAGAATGCCAAAGAGAGGAAACTTGCAATGGCATAAGTTGTTTCTCCATTCCCCATCCAAGAGGCAATTACTTGTCCAAGTGTATCTGCCAATTTTGCCCCTGATAAGATCGTGATCAAGGTGATACCGACTTGAATGGTTGATAAAAAGTGGTTAGGATTTTCAAGTACCTTTAACAAACGAATGTAACGTTTGTCTCCCTCTTCTGCCTTTTGCTCCACTCGGGAACGGTTTAGTGACACCATCGCCATTTCAGTGGCTGAGAAAAAAGCATTTAACAGGGTCAAGATAAATAACAATACAAACTGTAGCAACAAATTCTGACTGCTCGGGTCTTCCATAGTCCTTCTCCTAAAATAGTATCTTGTGTTCCATTATATCATAAAATCTCTCAGGATTCACATTATTTTTCATTTAAAGAACAGCTCCCCTGCCTCTAGAAGACAAAGGAGCTATTTTTATTGTATCTATTGTTTCTAGTCCGTCACTGTTACTTGCCCTGTTCGGTAATCAAGCTGGATTCCCTTTTGAACATTGGGGATTAGGACATTGAATTCCAATTCGCCATCTGAAGACTTGGCTTCGATTTGTGAAGCGGATGGAACTAGGTCCTCATTTGTCGCATAGTGGAGCGTCACCCGATAACGGACCCTCTTGTTTTGGTCTAAGGCTTTTCTGACCAAACTCTCATAGTAGTTCTGACCTGTCGAATCCTCAGCCTGAGCCTGGTTTGCCCAAGCTGTCTGGACTGCAATGTTCTTGGGATTGCTGGTAGAGGCATCAAAACCATCCAAACCACCTATCAAGGCATAACCCAGCAGGTGTCCTCTATCGACTGCATGTGTATAGACTCCCTTTAGATTCTTGACCTGATGCCATCCTGGTGGCGTCCAGGATGTTGAGCCGTTGCCTGTTTCTTCACGATTTTTATACTGCCGAGTCGCTTTGGATAAGATGGCATTGGCAACAGTTGGGACTGTTTCTTTTCCAACTATCTTTGTCTTATTATCCGCATAGGGTTTGCTAGAAACTTTGGCATCTAGATTGGTTTTATTGCCATTTACGACAAAGGCACCTGCCCCATTCCACTCTAGATCACCCTTGATTTGGTTTTTGATTGACTCAGTTAAGACACTTTCAGCTAGCTCCTGACTGGGAGCTTCTGAAGCTTGTTTTTTCTGACTAACCTTGGTTCTAGGGGTGTTTGGCGCTGTCTGCATCTGCTTGATATAGTAGCTTCCAGCAGCCAAGAGTAAGAATATAAGTAACCCTATCAGAGCTTGTCTTGTTTTTTTGTCCATTTTTCTCCTTATTTCTTTAGAAAAAGACTGGTCTCCCAGTCTAATTTCCTGTAAATTTGCTAATCAATTCCTGCCACTTTGCTGGAGACAAAATCGCCCATGGATCCTGTCCCTTTCCTAGGATGCCATAACCAACCATCAAGCCGATTCCTAAAGCCAGAAAGCCTAGCAATAGTACGATAAAAATCAACAGTAAACGACGGAGTACATAGCGTAAGTTTTTATTCTTCTTCATCATTTGCCTCGATTCGCTGAATCTTCGCTCCTAGCTGAGCCAATTTCTCATGGAAACGGTAGTAACCTCTATCAAGGTGGACTAACTTACCAACAACTGTTTCTCCCTGCGCCACCAGACCTGTCAAAATCAAAGCAGCACTAGCGCGAAGGTCCGTTGATAGAACTTCTGCCCCCTGTAAAGCCTGTCCCCCAACAATACGAACCGTATCACGGATAATCTCTGAATGCAAGCCCATACGGCGCATTTCCTCTAAGTGTTGGAAGCGATTCTCAAACACCGTTTCCACCATGGTTGATTCCCCTTTTGCGACTGTCATCAGAGCTGTAAATTGCGCCTGCATATCTGTTGGAAATCCTGGGTGCGGTAAGGTTTTTACATGAACAGCTTTGAGATTTTCAAGTTGAGAACGAATACGGATACCTTCTGACTCCTCTGTCACTTCAACGCCCATTTCAAGTAGTTTTGAAATCAAGGGGCGATTGTGTTCCCAGACTGCATCACGAACGAGGACATCTCCACCAGTCATAGCTGCCGCCACCATAAAGGTTCCAGCTTCGATACGGTCCTGTACCACATTATGAGTTGTTCCATGGAGTTCCTCAACACCAGTCACTGTGATGGTTTCGGTACCAGCTCCCTTGACCTTAGCTCCCATTTCATTAAGAAGGATAGCGAGGTCAACAATTTCTGGCTCACGCGCAGCATTTTCAATGACCGTCACACCATCAGCTAGAGTCGCTGCCATCATGAGGTTTTGTGTTGCGCCAACACTTGGGAAGTCCATGTAGATATGAGCACCATGCAGGCGTTCTGCCTTAGCTTCGATGTAACCAGCTGTCTGGGTAATCTTTGCCCCCATAGCTTCCAAACCTTTGAGGTGGAGGTCAATGGGACGACTTCCGATGGTACAGCCCCCTGGCATGGATACCTTGGCATGACCTACACGAGCAAGGATTGGTCCCAAGACAACAATCGATGCACGCATCTTACTGACATACTTGTATGGAGCTTCCTCCGTGATATCACCAGTTGCATCGACCTCGACAACATGAGCTTCCTCATCAAAGTCCACCTTGGCATTCAGACCTCGAACCACTTGATTCATGGTGAAAACATCTGACAAGATTGGGACGTTCTGCAAGACTGTCTTACCCTTGCTTGCTAGAATAGTCGCTGCCAACAAGGGCAAGACTGCATTCTTTGCCCCCTCGATGGTCACACTCCCGACCAGACGATTATCCCCGCCTTGAACCACAATTTTTTCCATAGTTGTTTCCTTTACTTTTGATTTTATAATAGTCCTCTAAGCGCTTCTTGCCACAGTTGGTACAAACTGATAAAGAATGAACTCAAGATGTAGCCCATCACAATACTAAAGAAGCCTACCAACAAACGAACTTTTTTTGTGTTGGTAGCGGTCACTTTTAAAACCTTTTCCCATCTCACAAGATCCTTCAAAAGGTAAAAACTCAAATAAATAAAGAGTATATGACTACTTAGAGTGAATAATAATTGAACCATTTGACTATTATACCATCTTATCCGCTTGCGCGCTAGTTTTCGATTTTTCTACGAATTAGGGATTGTTTTTAAGGTAATCAATCGCATCCTGCAAGGTCTTAACGGGAACGATTTTCATCTCTGTTTTGATCGTTTTAGCAGCTTCTAGGGCTGTTTCATAGTTGCTTTTCGCATTGGGATCTGCTTTTTTTGCTTCCTCGGTGACTGGATTGTCAGGAGCAAAAAAGATGTTGGCTCCCTGACGAGAGGCTGCAACTACTTTTTTATCAATTCCACCGATGTCGCCAACATTTCCATCGCGATCAATGGTTCCCGTTCCCGCAACGACGCGACCATTACGAAGTCCTGGATCTGCTATCTGGGTGTAAATAGCTAGACTAAACATGAGACCGGCGCTTGGCCCGCCGATACCAGCTGTTGAAAAACGAATCGGAACATCACTGGTCACTTCCGTACGGTCAATCAGACCAATCCCAATACCGTTTTTCCCGTTTTCGAGAGTGATAATTTTACCTTCAGCAGACTTGACTTTTCCGTCTTCTTCATAGGTTACCTTGACCGTATCCCCTAATTGTTGAGAATTGACATAGTCGACCAAGTCTTTTGAACTGTCAAATGTTTTGTCATTAACAGCCGTCACGGTGTCTGCAATGTTCAGAATGCCCTTAAAAGTTGAATTGTCCGTCACGGTCAAGACATAAACTCCCAGATACTTGAGTTCAATATCCTTACCAGCGGTCTTCAATCCTTGATACTTGGCCATGTTTTGAGAAGTTTGCATATAGAACTGATTGATCCGCATAAACTCCGCATCCGTAGAACCACCCGTAGTCTCCTTGGTGCTTCTAATATCTGTGAAAGGTGTTAACCAAGCATAGACAAGATGCGATAGGGTTGCGTGTCGAATCCCAACTGTCACAAACTGGTAAGCTCCTGCTTCTGTGTCTTCTGTTTCATTGACTTTCAAAACGCGACGGATATCCTCCGCTCCACCCGGAACTTCTATGTAGTAAGGTAAAGGTACTACAAATGCTAAAAAAGTCAATACTAGTGCTAGGATGACATATAAGGGCCATCTAGTTTTTTTCTTCATGTTCTAATTCCTCCACAACACTGTTTGGGACATATTGCTGAATCTCCTGACCAAACTTCAGAAGTTCTCTCACGGCCGAAGAGCTAATATAAAGATGCTCTGGGCGGCTATATAGGTAAATGGTTTCGATTTCTGGAGCCAGTTGATGATTGTAGTAGTCAAAGCTAGCCTCGTATTGCAAGTCGGTGGCATTCCGCAAGCCACGGACAAGAGTCTTAGCACCCAGTCTTCTTGCAACATCGACAACTAGTTGGTCATGAGAAGCCAGCACCTCTACATTATCTAAATGCGCCACCGCTTTTTCGACTGCCCGTTTGCGGTTTTCAACAGGGAGAAAGCCTTGTTTGTGGGGATTGTAGAACACCCCGACATAGAGCTTATCAAAAAGTTTGCTGGCACGTTCAATGATATCCAGATGTCCATTTGTCATCGGATCAAATGAACCTGTAAATAATCCAATTTTATCTGACATAGACTGTCACCTTACTAATCCCATATATTTTTTCCTTCCAGATGCCTAAGCAGGCGATTTCTTCTGGAAGTTCTACAGACTTATCGGTTTCGCAGACAACCATGACCTCTTCGGAGAAAAGGTTTCTTTCTGCCATTTTTTCGATATCTGCAACGATTTGTTCCTTGGCATAGGGAGGGTCTAAAAAGACCAGGTCAAAAGGACCATTCACTTGCTCCAAGGCCCGTTCAGCCTCCATCTTTAAGAGCTGAAATTTGGAAACTTCCTTGGTCATTTGGATATTTTCAGCGATGATAGCTTGTGCCTTTCGATCCCGTTCCACTAAGATAGCACTGGACATCCCTCTTGACACAGCTTCAATAGACAGACCGCCACTGCCAGCATAGAGATCCAAGACACGACCACCCTCAAAATAAGGACCTATCATGTTAAAGATAGCTCCACGCACCTTATCTGATGTCGGCCTCGTCGTCTTGCCTTCTAGCGTCTTGAGGGGACGCCCTCCGTAGATTCCTGATACGATTTTCATACCGTTTATTATACCAAATTATAGGCAAAAAGAGAAAGAAAACCGAACCTTGCGGTTCGATTCTCTACAAAATATTTTCGTACGTATCGCGAACTTCTTGAGGCCAAACACTGGTCTGGACCTCTCCGATGTGTTTCTTACGAAGAAGGAACATGGCCATCCGAGACTGTCCGATCCCTCCACCGATTGTCAGTGGAAAAAGGCCGTTAAGCAGAGCTTTATGCCATTCCAGCTCAAGACGATCTTCGTCTCCTGTAAGAGCCACTTGGCGACGAAGAGTATCCTCATCTACCCGAATCCCCATTGAGGAAAGTTCAAAGGCACAACCAAGAGATTCGTTCCAAACGAGAATATCGCCATTTAGTCCCTTGTAGCCATTTTCAGACTCTGTTGTCCAGTCATCATAGTCAGGTGCACGGCCATCATGAGGCTTGCCATCAGGCAACTCGCCACCAATACCAATCAAGAAGACTGCACCAAACTCTTTACAGATCGCATTTTCACGCTCTTTCGGTGTTAGATCTGGATAGCGTTCCACCAACTCTTCTGTATGGATAAAGGTGATTTGTTTTGGCAAGATAGATTCGATATCATAGCGGGCTTCTACGGCTAGCTCTGTCAGACGAATAGCCTTGTAAATCTTCTCAACGGTTTCTTTGAGATAGGCGATATTGCGTTGACCATTTGGGATAACCTTCTCCCAGTCCCACTGGTCCACATAAACTGAGTGGGTCGCATCAAGCGAATCTTCGTCTGGACGAAGGGCCTTCATGTGAACAAATAGACCCTCACCTTCACCGAAACCAAAACGAGCCAAGGTGTGGCGTTTCCATTTGGCAAGTGAGTGAACGACTTCATAGGTTTCATCTGGAATCTGCAAAACCTTGACAGATACTGGATTTTCAACACCTGACAGGTTGTCCTGCATCCCATCTCCGACCTTGCTCAAGATAGGACCTTGAACTTCAACAACTTCTAACTTATCTTTCAAATACTGGGTAAAAGTGTTTTTGACAAAGGAAATTTCTTCTTGTTGATGAATAAAACTTTTCTTCATAAACAGCTCCTCAAAAATTAGTTAAAAGCATTATACACCTATTTCCAAGAAAAGAAAAGAGTAAATAAGAAAAAGTCAGTGCTCTTTTGAACACTGACTCTGTCATTCATTAATCGTTTCGACCGAAGATTCGTAAGATGCTAAGGAAGAGGTTGATAAAGTCTAGGTAGATGCTGAGCGCCATTGAGATGACCCATCCTGTCGCGACTTGTCCTCGTGACTGCTCATAAACATAGCGAATCTTTTGGTTGTCCCAAGCAATCAAACCTGAGAAGACCAAGACCATGGCAATACTAATCATGTAGTCAAAGAAACTATTGGCTAAAAATAGATTCACAACCATGGCAATGATGAGACCAACAAGCGCTGCCATCAAAGCTCGTCCCATTCCACTCAAATCTTTCTTGGTGAAAATTCCGATTGCCGCCATGACAAAGAAAAGAAGGGCGCTGGATACAAAGGCCGATAAGACGGTCCCTGGTGTATAAAAGGCTACGACGAAACTCAGCGTAAAGCCATTTAAAACAGAATAAACTAAAAATACTGGGAGAGCTGCTGGGCTATTTTTTGCAGCCATGCTACTTGCAACAAAGACCAGAGCAAGTTCTGCAAAAGTTGCAATCATCAACCAGAGACGGCCATGCATTAAAAAGTAGATCAATTGGGACTGAAAGACTGTCAACATCAAAGCTGACACGAGAGCTGATAGACCAATCCCAAGTCCCACAAAGGCATAAACCTTAGCATAAAATTGATTGAGACCTGAACGTTCTTGAATAATTGTTTGATTCATTCCGATTCTCCTTTTTCTATAAATATGTCTTGATTATAACAAAGTTTTTATAAATTAGCTGAAATAAAACATCAAAATACCTGCGGCAACCGCCACATTGAGACTTTCCGCTCGGCCTTTCATGCTAATATGAACCAGCTGATCAGCACTCTCAGCCATGACAGAACTAATCCCCTGCCCTTCATTTCCCATGACTAAAACAAAGTTCTCTAGTGAAGAAAGCTCACGATAATCCTTTGACTCTCTCGATAAGGTCGTTGCCAGAAGAGGCAAATTGCTCTTCTTTGCCTCTTCTACAAAGGTGGCAACAGGCAGACGATAAATGGGCAAGTGAAAATGACTTCCTTGCATGGAACGTAGGGTCTTGAGACTGTAGATATCTGCTGACTTGTCTGAAACAATAACCCCTGTAAAACCTGCAGCATCCGCCGTCCGAATCATGGTGCCCACATTACCAGGATCTTGAACATCCTCTAAAAATAGATACTTGCCCTGATGGAGATTAGGCAGTCCCACTTCTTCTTTTTGAATCACTGCAACAATCCCTTGAGGAGTTTGCGTATCTGCCAAATCTAGCAAAATCTCCTCTGAAACCCAAATAGTTTGAGGAAAAGCAACTAGCTGATCTCGGTAACTTTCTAGGGCAAAGACCTTTTCAATCGTCACTCCTGCTTGAACAGCTTCTTCGAATAAGTGCCAGCCTTCAATCAAATAAGCAGACTTTCGATATTTTTTTTGATGTAATTTCTTGGCATTTTTTACCACAGAATTGGCTTTTGAGGTTATAATAGTCATAGAAATATTATAACACAATCAAAGGGGTTTGGTATGCAAAAGGTTAGAATGATTGCCCAAGGCAGGGTGCAGGGTGTTGGTTTTCGTTGGGGTGTTGTTACTTTAGCTCTTGAAATCGGTGGCATCACTGGTCGTGTCTGGAATAACGACGATGGCACAGTGGAAATTCTTGCTCAGGCAGACTCCTCTGCCACTATGGCAAAATTTATCCAAGAAATCCGAAAAGGTCCGACACCTTTTTCAAAAGTTACCTATCTAGATGTACAAATGAGCAACTTTTCATCCTATTCGGACTTCAAAGTCGCAAATTAGGTCTCTAGAACTATTGTATATTTTACAAAAAAACAGTAGAATAGAAAGGTATAATTTTTAAAGAAGGAATGAAAACATTGAAATCTATTAAACGTTTTGCCCTCTC
Source organism: uncultured Streptococcus sp. (assembly GCA_900546335.1). Lineage (GTDB taxonomy): Bacteria > Bacillota > Bacilli > Lactobacillales > Streptococcaceae > Streptococcus. The sequence goes on along the minus strand of URCN01000012.1, from coordinate 1,077 downwards.
TGCTATGGGAGTGGCTATGCTACTCGTCTTGACAGGCTGTGTCCAAGTAGACAAAGCCACAGGACAACCTACAGGATTGATTTGGAATACCATCGGAGCACCTATGGCTGAAGCTATCAAGTACTTCGCTACTGATAAAGGTCTAGGCTTTGGTGTGGCTATCATCATCGTAACCATCATCGTGCGCTTGATTATCTTGCCACTTGGTATCTACCAATCATGGAAGGCAACGCTTCACTCTGAAAAGATGAATGCCCTCAAACATGTCCTTGAGCCACATCAAACACGTCTCAAAGAAGCAACCACTCAAGAAGAAAAACTAGAAGCACAACAAGCTCTCTTTGCAGCTCAGAAAGAACATGGCATTAGCATGTTCGGTGGTGTAGGATGTTTCCCTATCCTCATTCAAATGCCTTTCTTCTCTGCTATCTACTTTGCAGCCCAATACACTGACGGGGTAGCTAGCTCTACCTTCTTGGGTATCGATCTTGGTTCACCAAGTCTGCTCCTTGTCGCTTTCGCTGGTATCCTCTACTATCTCCAATCAATTCTCTCACTTCATGGAGTAGAAGACGAGATGCAAAGAGAACAACTTAAGAAAATGATCTACATGAGCCCTCTCATGATTGTCGTCTTCTCCTTCTTCTCACCAGCCAGTGTGACGCTTTACTGGGTTGTCGGTGGTTTCATGATGATTCTCCAACAGTTCATCGTTAACTATGTTGTTCGTCCAAAACTTCGCAAAAAAGTTCGTGAAGAATTTGCCAAAAATCCACCAAAAGCAAGTTCATTTTCAACTGGAGGCGGACGCAAAGATGTCACTCCAAACCAAGCAACTGCGATCATGACCAATAAGAAACATAAAAAACGCAATGCTGGTAAACAACATTCTAGAAAATAAGAAAAAGGCTTAGCTGAAAGGCTAGGCTTTTTATGCATCACAAAAGCCCGATGTCTCCATCAGGCTTCTTTTTTATCCATGAACACGTTTCATGTAATCTTGGTAACTTTCTGTATCCATCAATTCCTTGGCATTCTTGACACGGTCTGCTGTTGGAGGTTTGACCCCTTCAAGCG
>URCN01000011.1:0-27583 GCA_900546335.1 uncultured Streptococcus sp. | reverse complement strand
TGTTCAATTCTTCGTAAACCAACTTCTGATATACTTTCAGAGGAGAAAGTCTATATGAGTAAGGGTCTCAGATGGGAAGTTATGCGGTCTAGACTTCGTTCCTGTATAGCCACTTTTTCAGGTGGTCTTGTTGTTTGCATGAGTTTGTATCGAGAAAATTTGTCTCAGTCTTTCTTTATTATTTTCTTTTTATACGCTTGCTTGATTTCTTATCTAATCTATGGTTTTTTCAGACTTAAAAGGAAATACCAAGTAGATGAGAAGTGAGATTCTAGGTCTTCAGACTGATTTTTAGCACTCTTGACAAAAGAGTGCTAATTTTTTGAGTTTTTGTCTTGACATTCTCTTCTAAGGGTGTATAATAGAATCATGAGTTAGCACTTGGGTGCATAGAGTGCTAATTGATCGGACAGAGAGGAGTGATGAGATGGTTACAGAGCGTCAGCAGGATATTTTAAATCTGATTATTGACATCTTTACCAAAACGCACGAACCTGTCGGATCCAAGGCGCTACAAGAGTCTATCAATTCTAGTAGTGCTACCATTCGTAATGACATGGCGGCTCTAGAGAAGCAGGGTTTGCTTGAGAAGGCTCATACCTCAAGCGGTCGGATGCCAAGTGTCGCGGGATTTCAGTACTATGTGAAACACTCGCTGGCTTTTGACAGACTGGCTGAAAATGAGGTATACGAGATTGTCAAAGCCTTTGATCAGGAGTTCTTCAAACTGGAGGATATTCTGCAAGAGGCTGCTAATCTACTGACAGACTTGAGTGGCTGTACGGTAGTAGCGCTAGATGTTGAACCGAGCAGGCAACGGTTGACAGCATTTGATATCGTTGTTTTGGGACAACATACAGCCTTGGCAGTATTTACCCTAGACGAGTCCCGGACAGTTACCAGTCAATTTCTGATTCCAAGGAACTTCTTGCAGGAAGATTTAAATCGCCTCAAGACCTTGATTCAAGAACGTTTCCTCGGTCACACCGTTCTGGATATTCACTACAAGATTCGGACAGAGATTCCGCAGATTATCCAGCGTTACTTTACGACAACGGACAATGTCATGGATCTCTTTGAACACATTTTTAAAGAAATGTTCAACGAAAACATTGTAGTGTCGGGTAAGGTCAATCTCTTGAATTTTGCCAATCTAGCAGCCTATCAGTTCTTTGACCAACCGCAAAAGGTGGCTCTGGAGATTCGTGAGGGTCTGCATGAAGATCAAATGCAAAATGTCCGTGTTGCGGACAGTCAGGAATCCTGTCTAGCTGACTTGGCGGTGATTAGTAGCAAGTTCCTTATTCCTTATCGAGGTTTTGGAATTCTAGCGATTATCGGTCCGGTCAATCTGGATTACCAGCAATTGGTCAACCAAGTCAATGTGGTCAATCGTGTTTTGACCATGAAGTTGACAGATTTTTACCGCTACCTCAGCAGTAATCATTACGAAGTAAATTAATTTTGAAATCAATAAAGGAGGCGAAAATGGCCCAAGATAAAAAAAACGAAGAAATGAAGGAAGAGGAAGTTGTGGAAACAACTGAAGAAACAACTCCTGAGAAGTCTGAGTTGGACTTGGCAAATGAACGCGCGGATGAGTTCGAAAACAAATACCTTCGTGCTCATGCAGAAATGCAGAATATTCAACGCCGTGCCAATGAAGAGCGTCAAAACTTGCAACGTTATCGTAGCCAAGACCTGGCAAAAGCAATCTTACCATCGCTTGATAACTTAGAACGTGCACTAGCAGTTGAAGGTTTGACAGACGATGTCAAAAAAGGATTGGAGATGGTGCAAGAGAGCTTGATTCACGCTTTGAAAGAAGAAGGAATCGAAGAAATCGCAGCTGACGGTGAATTTGACCATAACTATCATATGGCCATCCAAACTCTCCCAGCAGACGATGAACACCCAGCAGATACCATCGCCCAGGTCTTCCAAAAAGGTTACAAACTACATGACCGCATCCTACGCCCAGCCATGGTAGTAGTATATAACTAGGCTAGAGAACTTAAAAACTTGTCCGAAACGACAATAAACTATGAAGAAAGATAAGAAATTGTTCAGCTTTGCAATAGTGAGCGAAGCAAACAAAAGACGATACTCTTCGCCGTGGCGCTATTTGCGCAAACTTTGAGACCTTAGGCTCAAAGTTTAGTCAAAGAGATTGACGAGTCAAGCTCTGACGGCGCCGCCACCTAAGAAGAGTATCAAAAAGAAAGAATATAAAATTTAAGGAGAAAAACACATGTCTAAAATTATCGGTATTGACTTAGGTACAACAAACTCAGCAGTTGCAGTTCTTGAAGGAACTGAAAGCAAAATCATCGCAAACCCAGAAGGAAATCGCACAACTCCATCTGTAGTATCATTCAAAAACGGAGAAATCATCGTTGGTGATGCCGCAAAACGCCAAGCAGTCACAAACCCAGATACAGTTATCTCTATCAAATCTAAGATGGGAACTTCTGAAAAAGTTTCTGCAAATGGAAAAGAATACACTCCACAAGAAATCTCAGCTATGATCCTTCAATACTTGAAAGGTTACGCTGAAGAATACCTTGGTGAAAAAGTAACCAAAGCAGTTATCACAGTTCCAGCTTACTTTAACGACGCTCAACGTCAAGCAACTAAAGACGCTGGTAAAATTGCTGGTCTTGAAGTAGAACGTATCGTTAACGAGCCAACTGCAGCAGCTCTTGCTTACGGTTTGGATAAGACTGACAAAGAAGAAAAAATCTTGGTATTCGACCTTGGTGGTGGTACATTTGACGTATCTATCCTTGAATTGGGTGACGGTGTCTTCGATGTATTGTCAACTGCAGGGGACAACAAACTCGGTGGTGACGACTTTGACCAAAAAATCATCGATCACTTGGTAGCAGAATTCAAGAAAGAAAACGGTATTGACTTGTCTACTGACAAGATGGCAATGCAACGTTTGAAAGATGCAGCTGAAAAAGCTAAGAAAGACCTTTCTGGTGTAACTTCAACTCAAATCAGCTTGCCATTCATCACTGCAGGTGAGGCTGGACCTCTTCACTTGGAAATGACTTTGACTCGTGCGAAATTTGACGATTTGACTCGTGACCTTGTAGAACGTACAAAAGTTCCAGTTCGTCAAGCCCTTTCAGATGCAGGTTTGAGCCTGTCAGATATCGACGAAGTGATTCTTGTTGGTGGTTCAACTCGTATCCCAGCCGTTGTAGAAGCTGTGAAAGCTGAAACTGGTAAAGAACCAAACAAATCAGTAAACCCTGATGAAGTTGTTGCTATGGGTGCTGCCATCCAAGGTGGTGTCATCACTGGTGATGTCAAAGACGTTGTCCTTCTTGACGTAACACCATTGTCACTTGGTATCGAAACAATGGGTGGGGTATTCACAAAACTTATCGATCGTAACACTACTATTCCAACATCTAAATCACAAGTCTTCTCAACAGCAGCAGACAACCAACCAGCTGTTGATATCCATGTTCTTCAAGGTGAACGCCCAATGGCAGCAGATAACAAGACTCTTGGACGTTTCCAATTGACTGATATCCCAGCTGCACCTCGTGGAATTCCTCAAATCGAAGTAACTTTCGACATCGACAAGAACGGTATCGTATCTGTTAAGGCCAAAGACCTTGGAACTCAAAAAGAACAAACAATTGTTATCCAATCTAACTCTGGCTTGACTGACGAAGAAATCGACCGCATGATGAAAGATGCGGAAGCTAACGCTGAAGCAGATAAGAAACGTAAAGAAGAAGTAGACCTTCGTAACGAAGTAGACCAAGCTATCTTTGCGACTGAAAAGACAATCAAGGAAACTGAAGGCAAAGGCTTCGATGCAGAACGTGATGCTGCCCAAGCTGCCCTTGATGACCTTAAGAAAGCCCAAGAAGACAACAACTTGGACGAAATGAAAGCAAAACTTGAAGCATTGAATGAAAAAGCTCAAGGACTTGCTGTTAAACTCTACGAACAAGCCGCAGCAGCCCAACAAGCTCAAGCAGGAGCAGAAGGCGCACAAGCAACAGGAAACGCAGGCGATGATGTCGTAGACGGAGAGTTTACGGAGAAGTAAGATGTTGAGGCGTTAAGAAAACGAAAGAAAAATAGGAAGCCATCGCCTTGTGCGATGCACAGAAGATGGCTTATCTTTTTTCCGAGTTTTTAGCCGAAACTCAGTTAAGCTTAACTCGTTAAAAATGACTAATCACTAAAGTGATTGTCATTCTACGGCAATCGCTATGGCGACTTGCCTAAACGCCTTACTAGTTCAAAAACAAAGTATAATCGACTTTGTTTTTGAACGTCGTAATGATAAAAAGAAATCCAGAGGTTGCAACCCAGCCTCTGTTTTTCGGTAAAATGGGACGATACTAATGTTTTAGTTCGTTTCGCAATACTAGAAAGAAAGGAACAAAGAGCGTTCGGGGAATTGAACTCGAGCGGAAAGCTTGGAAATTAGATAAACCACCTAAGAAATCAGGATTTCTTGTCGGTTTCCTAAATTTCAGTCGCTTTCTGTTCGCTCTTAGTATCTTGTATGAACAATACTGAATTTTATGACCGTTTGGGCGTTTCAAAGAATGCATCTCAGGATGAAATCAAGAAAGCCTATCGGAAATTATCTAAAAAATATCACCCAGATATCAACAAGGAGCCTGGTGCTGAGGAAAAGTACAAGGAAGTTCAAGAAGCTTATGAGACTTTGAGTGACGAACAAAAACGTGCTGCTTACGACCAATATGGTGCTGCTGGTGCCAATGGTGGCTTTGGTGGTGCAGGCGGTTTCGGTGGCTTCGATGGTGCAGGAGGCTTTGGTGGCTTTGAAGATATCTTCTCAAGTTTTTTCGGCGGAGGCGGTTCTTTTCGCAATCCAAACGCACCTCGTCAAGGGGATGACCTCCAATATCGCGTCAATTTGACTTTTGAAGAAGCCATCTTTGGTACTGAAAAAGAAGTCAAATACAATCGTGAAGCAAGCTGTCGTACTTGTAACGGATCTGGTGCTAAGCCTGGAACAAGTCCAGTTACTTGTGGACGCTGTCACGGTTCTGGTGTTATCAATGTCGATACCCAAACACCGCTTGGTATGATGCGTCGCCAAGTAACCTGTGATGTCTGTCATGGTCGCGGAAAAGAAATCAAAGATCCATGTACAACTTGTCATGGAACAGGTCATGAAAAACAAGCTCATAGCGTACATGTAAAAATCCCTGCTGGTGTGGAAACAGGCCAACAAATCCGCCTCGCTGGTCAAGGTGAAGCAGGCTTTAACGGTGGACCTTACGGAGACTTGTATGTAGTGGTTTCAGTAGAAGCCAGCGATAAGTTTGAACGTGAAGGAACAACTATTTTCTACAAGTTAAATCTTAATATTGTCCAAGCTACTCTTGGAGATACTGTAGAAATTCCAACTGTGCATGGAGATGTTGAATTGGTTATCCCAGAAGGAACTCAGACTGGCAAGAAATTCCGTCTACGTGGAAAGGGAGCACCGAGCCTTCGTGGCGGTGCTGTTGGTGACCAATACGTTACTGTCAATGTCGTGACTCCGACAGGTTTGAATGACCGCCAAAAAGCAGCGCTTAAAGAGTTCGCAGCTGCAGGTGACTTGAAAGTCAATCCGAAGAAAAAAGGCTTCTTTGACCATATAAAAGATGCCTTTGAAGGAGAATAAAGTAAAAAGAGCCGGCGGGCTCTTTTTTTGTTATCATTAAAAATTTAGTATCGAGAAATCATTCTCCAGTTAGTTTACTATTTATACTTTTGAGTGAGCAAGCCAGCTACATCCATCTCCTGGATCAGTTGCTTGAATTCCTCTTCCTTTCCAGGCTTAACGGTGACGGTATCAATGCGCTTAATCGCCGAATTATCCTGAATATCTACTAAGGTCAAAGCTTTTTCATAGAATGCGATTCCCTTTTTAAAACTTTCCTGATTATTCCAAAAGAGAAGTGAGTAATTAGGGTTAAATTTCTTTCCTTTTTCTTGGAAATACTTCTCGCCCTCCTTCTCTAAAAACTGAAATAAACCATGATTGAACAAGTTATCCCCTACTTTATAGTAGGAAATCTCTCCTGTCTGGAGGACATAGACTTCGAGTCGGTTTTTGGTGAGTTTTGGACTTTCTTTTAGGACGGGGTGGCTATTGATGACATCATCAGAGAAAGTAACATAAAAATGTAAGCCTCCACCCTCAAATTGATACCTTCCATTTGATTCTACTTTATCAGGAGGCATGTCAAGAGAGATAAAGATTTGTTTTAAGTCGTCATTCCCTTTTTGGATGTCACTCGGTGACGCTTTGAAAAGATTGATTAGTAGTAGAAATGCCAGAACTGCAAGGAGACAGAGACAGCCACAAGGAATTAGGATAATCTGCGCCAGAATTTTAAAAAACTGTTTCATTTTCATTCCTTTTCTTTATCTGGACTTGACAACCTAAAATGGATTTAAGGAAAGTTGTTGGCTCTTTTTACTTATCCTCAAGCTCTTGTGTTTCTTTTATCACAGCTAGTCTAGTCTGGAAATCTTTTTCCAAGACTTTGAACTTGTAGGTCAAATCTTTTTGGTATTCCTTGATAAGGGCTTTTTGTTGGTCGATGATTTGTAGGCTGTTTTGGATGATATCCAAATCATCCTTGATAGCTTCGACGCGGTCAGTTGTATCTAGCACTTCATCCTGAATGGCTTGGCGATTTTTTACGACAAAATAACTTCCGGCTGCAGCACCTGCAAATAGCAATAGATTGGATAGTTTCATGGCAACTCCTTAGGCATTTCTAATGGTTTCAGCGACTTGAGCAAGTTTGTCAAAGTCAGGTTCGTGGGCGATAAAGTCAATCTTAAGGTCATCTTCTGCACCGTAGCGAGGAACAAGGTGCACATGGGTATGAAAGACTGTTTGACCAGCAACTTCCTCACAGTTGGCGATGATGTTCATGCCGGCAGACTTGGTAGCTTTCATAACTTTTTGAGCTACCAGTGGCACTTGGGCAAAGAGTTGGCTAGCGCTAGTAGCGTCCATTTCCAAAAGATTGCGATAGTGCTCTTTGGGTACGACCAAGGTGTGTCCAGGCGTTACTTGAGAGATATCAAGAAAGGCAAGAACCTGCTCATCCTCGTATACTTTTGAAGCAGGAATCTCCCCTGCGATGATCTTACAAAAAATGCAATCTGACATAAAATCTACCTCTACTGTATTGAATTTTGATATAATATAGCTACATTATACCAGATTCGGAGAAAATATGTTAGAAATTAAAAACCTGACAGGAGGCTATGTTCACGTTCCTGTCTTGAAAGATGTGTCCTTTACAGTTGAAGGTGGGCAGTTGGTCGGTTTGATTGGTCTCAACGGTGCTGGGAAATCAACGACAATCAATGAGATTATTGGACTGTTGACACCTTACAGTGGGGAAATTAAGATTAACGGTCTCACCCTGCGAGAAGATGCGACCAGCTATCGCAAGCAGATTGGCTATATCCCAGAAACGCCTAGCTTGTATGAGGAATTGACTCTTAGAGAGCATATCGAGACGGTTGCCATGGCCTATGGTATTGAGCAAAAAGTGGCTTTTGAGCGAGTAGAATCTTTGTTAAAAATGTTTCGTTTGGATCAAAAATTAGATTGGTTTCCTGTGCATTTTTCCAAAGGAATGAAGCAGAAGGTCATGATTATCTGTGCCTTTGTCGTAGATCCGAGTCTTTTCATCGTTGATGAGCCTTTTCTTGGCCTCGATCCGCTGGCGATTGCCGACTTGATTCAGCTTTTAGAAGTAGAAAAGAAAAAAGGCAAGTCCATTCTTATGAGTACACACGTGCTAGACTCAGCAGAAAAGATGTGTGATGCCTTTGTCATTCTCCACAAGGGAGAGGTGCGGGCTCAGGGGAACCTCCAGCAACTCCGTGAAGCCTTTGACATGCCTGAAGCGAGTTTGAATGATATTTACTTGGCTCTGACCAAAGAGGAGGAGCTATGAAAGACTTGTTTTTAAAGAGAAAGCAGGCTTTTCGTAAGGAGTGTGTCGGTTATCTGCGTTATGTTCTCAATGACCACTTTGTCTTGTTCCTGCTAGTTCTCATCGGTTTTCTAGCTTACCAGTACAGTCAACTCCTGCAACATTTTCCTGAAAACCACTGGCCTATCCTCTTGTTTTTGGGGATTGTATCTGCCTTGCTTTTGGCTTGGGGAGGAATCGCGACCTACATGGAAGGGCCTGACAAGCTCTTTCTCTTAGTCAGTGAAGAGGAGGTTAAGTCTCACCTCAAAGGGCAGACGATGCGCTCACTGGTCTTTTGGCTTTTTGTCCAGACCCTTTTCTTGCTTTTATTTGCGCCCTTATTTTTAGCCATGGGTTATGGCTTGCCAGTTTTTCTCATCTATGTGCTTTTATTGGGAGCTGGGAAATATCTTCTCTTTCGCCAAAAAGCCAGTAAATTTTATACTGAGACTGGCCTCAACTGGGACTATGTGATTGCCCAAGAAAGCAAACGCAAGCAAGTTTTGCTTCGTTTCTTTGCTCTCTTTACTCAGGTCAAGGGCGTTTCCAATAGTGTCAAACGTCGCGCTTATCTGGATTTCATCCTAAAGACTGTTCAGAAGGTACCTGGGAAAATTTGGCAAAATCTCTATCTTCGTTCTTACTTGCGAAATGGAGACCTCTTTGCCCTCAGTTTGCGTCTTTTGCTCCTATCCTTGTTAGCTTTGCTCTTTATCGAGCAATCTTGGATTGCGACAGCAGTGGTGGTTCTATTTAACTACCTCTTGCTCTTTCAGTTACTCGCCCTCTATCATGCCTTTGACTACCAGTACTTGACTCAGCTCTTTCCACTAGAAAAAGGGGAGAAAGAGAAGGGATTGAAACAGATTGTAGTCGGTGTGGGAAGTGCAGTTCTTTTGTTAGAATTGCTGGTCGGAGCAGTGGTTTTTCAAGAAAAACAGGCCCTCCTAGCCTTGCTGGGTGCTGGTTTAGTTTTACAAGTCTTGTACCTGCCTTATCAGGTGAAACGTCAGATGCAGGACTAAAACTTATAAGATTAGATAAAAAAATAAGTTGAGTACAAGTTCACTCAACTTATTTTATTTACGTATATTCAATGAACATCAAAAATTAAACCAAAAAGCTAGCCGCAGGTTACTCAAACCCTAGTTTTAAGGTTAACGTGGTTTGAAGAGATGTTCGAAGAGTATTACAAGATAATGGTTGGTCCGTAGAGACTCAATTTGGTCTTGACTTGGTCAAAGTGAAAACGGTCATAGGCCCGCCAAGCGGCGCGAGTAGGAGCATCTGGTTCGAGAGCACTGAGGCCCATGAGAAGACTGGAAGTCTGGTAAAATTTTTCCAGTTCAATCAAGAATCGATTATCCACTGTCTCAGCTTTAAAGAGAAAGTCAAGGATATTGTCCAGCTGCTCCTGAAAGCGGACATCGTCAGCTGTTGCCTGTTTGCAGACTTGATAGGCTTTGTTTAACTCAGTTATCAGTGCCTGAGCTGTTTTGATAGAGTCTGTATCCGTCATGAGAATTCCTCCTTTGTGATGGTTCTAAAGTTGTTTCAAGTGATTGTCTTTCTATAATCATAGCTTATCACTTTTAACTCTTTTTTTACCTTCAAATCTTGAATTGTCATTGAAATTTCCTGAATTACAATAAGTGAATTTTATGATAAAATAGTTGTAAGATTATCATATTCATTTTGTAAACACTTCGACACTTTAGGAATTTTTGAGAACCGTTTAGGATTTGGTGAAAAATAGTTTCTAGACTTATGCTATCCTCTTTTTAGGAGGTTTTATCCATGAACTACATTATCATCCAAAAAGAGAAAGAAATTTTCAAATTAAACATAAAGGATATCTACTATATCCAAACGCATCCAAGTAAAGCCCATACCGTACAGATTGTTACAGAAAACGCTAGCTTTGATCTATTTCAAAATTTAAGCAATCTTGAGAAACAATATGGAGAAACCTTGACGAGATGTCATCGAAATTGTCTGGTCAACCTTGAACGAGTAAAATCCATGGATATCCAAAGAAAGACTCTTTTTCTTGGAGAAGAAGGTCGATATGCTGTTCAGTATGCCAGACGTCGCTATAGAGACATTCGCCAAAAATGGTTGAAACAAGGAGAGTAAGAAGATGAGAATATTTGTTTTAGAAGATGACTTTTCCCAACAAGCTAGAATTGAAACGACGATTGAGAAACTTTTGAAAAAACAGAGTATCATTCCTAGTTCTTTTGAAGTCTTTGGGAAACCAGACCAACTGCTGGCAGAGGTGCATGAGAAGGGAGCCCATCAGCTATTCTTTTTGGATATTGAGATTCGAAATGAGGAGATGAAAGGTCTAGAGGTAGCTAGAAAGATTCGAGATCGGGATCCTTATGCCCTCATCGTCTTTGTGACGACTCACTCGGAGTTTATGCCCCTGTCCTTTCGCTACCAGGTGTCTGCTTTGGACTACATTGATAAGGCCTTGTCAGCAGAGGAATTTGAGTCTCGTATCGAGACAGCCCTCCTCTATGCCAATAGTCAAGACAGTAAGAGTCTGGCGGAAGATTGCTTTTACTTTAAATCAAAATTTGCTCAATTCCAGTATCCTTTTAAAGAGGTTTACTATCTCGAAACGTCGCCCAGAGCCCATCGTGTTATTCTCTATACCAAGACGGACAGGCTGGAATTTACAGCGAGTTTAGAGGAGGTTTTCAAGCAGGAGCCCCGTCTCTTGCAGTGCCACCGCTCTTTTCTCATCAATCCTGCCAATGTAGTTCGTTTGGATAAGAAAGAAAAACTGCTTTACTTTCCCAATGGTGGAAGTTGCCTGATCGCGCGTTATAAGGTCAGGGAAGTGTCTGAGGCCATCAATAACTTACACTGAGTGAGGTGATGTAATGGAAATAGTTTGGAAGATAGTATATTCATTTTTGATAGCTGGATTGGAATTGTTTATATTTTTTAAGGTGGATGGAATTGTTCTAACTCTGGAGAGATTTTTTAAAGCTTTTCTTTTTAAGTTACTTTTAGCAGTCGTTTTTGTAACGATTAACTATATAGTAGGAAATACTTACCTATCTTATTTTGTGGTACCCTTGTACGGCATCGGCTTATCTTTCTTATTGTTAAGAGGCCTTCCTAAAAAACTCCTTTTCTTTTATGGTCTCTTTCCAATGATATTGGTGAATCTCTTTTATAGAGGTGTTTCTTATTTTGTGCTTCCGTTTTTAGACCAAGGGCAAATAAATGACAAATACTCATTTATTTGGGTGTTTATAATGATTTTCAATTTCTTCATTTCTCTAGCCTTTTTGAAATGGTTGGACTATGATTTTACTAGTTTGAGAAAGGAGATTCTCGATAAAGCTTTTCAAAAGTCCCTGACTAAGATTAACTGGATAATGGGGGCCTACTTTCTAGTCATGGAAAATCTGTCTTACTTTGAATATGCATACGATATCCAATCAAAGACTGTTCGCCATCTCATCCTAGTGTTTTACCTACTCTTTTTTATGGGTATTATCAAGAAATTGGATACCTATTTGAAGGACAAACTCCATGAGAGATTGGACCAAGAGCAGGCCTTGCGCTACAGAGATATGGAACGCTATAGTCGGCATATAGAGGAACTTTACAAGGAAGTAAGGAGCTTTCGCCATGACTACACTAACCTCTTAACCAGCTTACGTCTGGGCGTTGAAGAGGAGGACATGGAGCAGATAAAAGAGGTCTACGACTCCGTCTTAAAGGATTCTAGTGAAAAATTGCAGGACAATAAATATGACCTGGGCCGACTGGTGAATATTCGGGATCGTGCCCTCAAAAGTCTCCTCGCGGGAAAATTTCTAAAAGCCAGAGATAAGAAGATTGTCTTTAATGTCGAAGTTCCTGAGGAGATTCAGGTAGAGGGGATGAGCCTGCTTGATTTTCTGACTATTGTGTCTATCCTTTGTGACAATGCTATTGAAGCCAGTGTAGAGGTTAGTCAACCTCACGTTTCAATCGCCTTTTTAAAAAATGGAGCACAAGAGACCTTCATCATAGAAAATTCCATCAAAGAAGAGAGAATAGATATTTCTGAAATCTTCTCCTTTGGAGCAAGCTCTAAAGGAGAGGAGAGAGGAGTTGGTCTCTATACCGTCATGAAAATTGTGGAAAGCCATCCCAATACCAGTCTAAATACCACCTGCCAAAATCAAATCTTTCGTCAGGTTTTAACGATTCACTCGATGTCAGTTTATGATTAGAAGATTTGTGGAAAGAAGTACTGCCTGTAGTCATCAATTAAAATGCCATAGTATATGAGGTATCCTATATGAATAAGAAATCCTTTTTTATCATCTGTTCTACGTTGATCATAGCTTCGAATCTTCTCATGATTTCCGTGGTGAACAAGGGAGAAGAAACAGGGAGTAACCTGTTTGTGATTGCTATAGCCTGTGTTTTGCTACCAGCCTTTTTATATGCAGTTAAGAACCGACAGACTTCATTTGTAAATGTAGAATCAATACTCCTGATTCAGTTGACAGTTATATCCCTACTCCGTCTTATCAATAGAATAGGGAGTACGCCTGAAATCCTCAACATTATCATTACCCTTATCGCTTTGGCAAGTGGGACAGCTGCTATCCTTGTTGCGATTATGAGAATATATGAGAACATACGGAAGTGAGGGTGAGTAGTTCTCTATTTTGTATTTTCACATTGTCAAGTTCCCCCAGGGCAAGTATGTTTTTCATGCTTGCTTTTTTAAATTTTTTAACAATTCAAGAGGTTTTGATGACCATTTATGATTTGAGTATTCCAAGGTCAAAATGAGTGCTATACTAGCAGTGTAAAGGTTGAAGCAGGAAGTATGATAAATCACAAGTTAAGGAAGCGGTGGCTTCGTTCGTGGAAGTAGTAAATTAGAAAAAATATCTTGTTAAGGAGTTGAAAAAAGAACAAACTATGAAAAAAACGATTTCTATCTTTAAAAAAATAATTACTTGTTTTTTACTTACTTTTGCTATTCAAGTTGTACCATTAACTGTTGTGAGACGATTTTATGACGGAGTGATGGGAGATGTGTTCAGTGTTGGTGCCTTCTTTCTATCTTTCTTTATATGCTTAACCATTCTTGTATATCTTATTAAGAGATGGGGTGATGAGACTACTTTAGATTGCTTGCCAATCAAATGGGTAGAATTGAAATGGATTGTTCTTGCTTATCTGGCTAATCTGGTTTTAGTAGTTGGTTTTATATTTTTCACGACCGTTCTTGGAAAAGTCCATGATAATACAAGTTCTTTAAGCTTTTTTCAACATTTGGAAACAAGTGGTTTCTTGTACATAGTTCTATTCTGGTTGTCAACTACTTTCACTCAACCTCTTTTGGAGGAGATACTCTTTAGAGGAATCATTTTAGGAAGTTTAGAAAAATATTCTCCCATAGTTGCTATTATCCTTTCGTCTGTTCTTTTTGGATTTGCTCATGACGGAGAAATGCTCTCTCAACATCTAGTGTCAGGAATTGTATTAGGAATTCTCTATATAAAGCGGAGAAATCTATATTCCTGTGTAGTTGTACATGGTTTGATGAATGCTACTGTCACCTGTCTCTTTTTTCTGGCTACTTAGGTTTTGAACCGGTGAGTTTGTGTAGTTCTTCGTCTAATAATATATGAAAGGAGCAAAGAAATGAAAACTTTTCTTGCTAAAAAACGGAACATCTTCCTTGCGAGATTGTTCCTAGGTCAGTTGCCCTTGCTTGTCTCTACTTATCTATTTCTATCTCGTCAGTTTTTAAATTTTTCCTTAGTTTTCCAATTTCTTTTAGTGGTTATTAACTTGGCTTCTATTTTGGTTACTGTTTACCTCACTAGGGAAATGAGAATAAGAGAGTTTGAAGATGATGATTTGGTTAGTCCTAGAACCAATCAACTCATGTATATTGGCTTGACAGGCTTTATGTCTATTATCTGTTTGTATAGAGGTATCACAGCAGGAGAATCCTACCAACAATTAATCGCTTATATTGGCGCGGTTCTCTGCTTGCTTATCATGCTTCTGCTCATTTGGGGATTGAAGTATTATAAAAAGTAGTTTGCCTTCCTCTTCTGGATTAGAAGCTTCTATTAAAACGTTCGTGAAATAAATGAATGGAGGAATTTAATATGAAATACAGATTATTTCTTGTTATTTTCGTTAGTAGTATGTTGAATATTCTTTTAGGGACATTTTTACAAATCTCTAATGTGTCGATTGGGTGGCTTGTTCTCTACAGTGGCTTGTTTGAAGCAGGCGTTTTCCTTCTTACTAATAAAGGTTTGGCGGTAAAAATCAAGGAAGTAGACATTCAAAACCGCTTTAAATTTATTTTTGGAAAAACGGTATGGTTACAAATTCTTTTGCTCATCTTTTTGATGGTCAAACTGTATCTTGGTTTGGATGTGAGGTTGATTTTATTCTATGGCCATATTTTCATTGTCTTTAATGCCTTAATGTATCTATTATCTAGTAGTCAGGTCAGTCTTAAAAAGAACAAACTGTCTTCTTAATCTTACAGCAGTAGAGCCTGATAAGGGGAGGTCATAATAGGGAGGAGTTCTATGAAAAAACACTCTATTCTTTTTAAAACGAGTGCCATTCTTTCTTATTTGTTTCTGTTTTTCGGATTGTTTTGGACAACCCAATTTTGGAGCAATTATTGGGAGTTCTCGTCTTGGGTAGGAAATCTTATCTGGATTCGAAACATCATCAGCCTTCTCTTTATCGGCCTGATGATTTGGATTTTAGTCAGGTCGGGTCATGCTTATCTCTTTCGTATTCCTAGGAAAAAGTGGTTGAGCTATTCTGTTCTGACGGTGTTAGCAGCCATTGTGCTTATCTGCTTTAACTATCTGACAGCTAAACACGTTCAGGGAACTAATGAAGGGTGGAATTTGTTTATTGCCTATAGTGAGACAAATTTTGCGGAGTTTGGTGTTTACCTAACCTTAATCGTACTAGGACCTCTGATGGAAGAATTGGTATGTAGGGGACTGCTTCAACATGCCTTCTTTAAGAATTCGAGGTGGGGACTGGATCTTCTCTTTCCGTCATTCTTATTTGCCTTGCCCCACTTTTCTAGCTTGCCAAGTCTCGCGGATATTTTTGTCTATACGGCAGTGGGCTGTCTATTTGCCTGGCTGACACGTTATACGAAGAGTATCTATCCCTCTTATTCGATTCATATTGTTAATAATATCATCGCAAACCTACCATTTTTACTCACTTTTCTACATAGGGTCTTGGGGGAAAAAACCAAAAGACTTGCTTTTCAGTCATAGAGGAGGTCATCATGTATAAACATTTATTTTTCCTAGATTCAAAAAAAATAGATTGGTTGACGCCCTATATTCTAGACTTGGCTTCTGACACCATTGCCTTTAATGTTTTTGTGCTAACCTTTGTATCTGTTGTGGTCTTTTATTTCCTAAATCCCATGCTATCTTTAATGGCTATCTTCTTAGGGGGTGGTTATGTGGTCGTATTTTGGATACTCAAATGGTTTGTTTTGGAAAGGCTAGAGCTTAAGGATGACGTGTAGGGAAGTCTGTTTGGTGGGGAGGATAGTTTTATGGTCATTTTCAATAAATGTCATGCCTTGTTTTTGGGATTTTTAGTCTTTGCAATCGTTGGTGCAGCGGGATATTCCGTCAATCAAGGAGATTATTTTCAACACCAGTACACATTCATTATGATAAAGAGTCTCTTGCTTTTCCTTAGTTTTGGCTATGCGAAATGGTTTGATATGATTTCTTTGGGGATGTTAAGCAGGAAACAACTCTTGCTGTTCATTGGAATCTTTCTTTTCACTGTGCTGGTAAGTATTAGCTATCATGCTTTTTTCTCAGTTGTTTCTGGTGCTTCGGTTCAACATCTTGAGGAAGCTAGTAGAGGACTTTCGCTTTCCTTTATTGTTAGTGCCACAGTTTTAGCACCAATCCAGGAGGAACTCATGTTCAGAGGACTTCTTCAGGGGGCTGTATTTGAAAATTCTTGGCTGGGGCTTGTGCTGACATCCTCTCTCTTTTCTTTCATACATGAACCTTATGATATTCCTTCGTTTTTCTATTATTTACTCGGGGGCTTGTTACTGGGCTTTGCTTATAAAAAGAGTCAAAACCTATGGGTCTCCACTTTAGTTCATATGTTTTACAACAGTTTGCCACTCTTAACTTATTTATAAAAATCATGAAAAGGTAAGCAGACGATGATGCTTGCTTTTTTAAGCTATAATGATAGCCTGAGCCAATTGAGATGCTTTTCTTTGAGAATCAGGTGTGGAGCGGTTGACGAATAGACCAAAAACTAGTAGAATAGTAAGGAAACTTTATACGGAGGAAAGAAATGGACTTGGGTGATAATGAGCTAACGCTGACCCCTATCCCTGGGAAGAGTGGCAAAGCTTATATGGGAAGCTACCCTGATGGGAAGCGCGTCTTTGTAAAAATGAACACCTCTCCAATCCTACCTGGCCTAGCCAGAGAACAAATCGCTCCTCAATTACTATGGACTCGTCGTTTGCCAGATGGCCGTGATATGTGTGCTCAGGAATGGCTGACGGGCAAAATCTTGACCCCTTACGATATGAATCGCAAGCAGATCATCAATATCTTGAACCGCCTTCACCGCTCGCGTCCCTTGATGAAGCAGTTGAGCCGTTTGGGATATACCATGGAAACACCAGTTGATTTGCTACGTTCTTGGCAGCAAGGGGTTCCAGAAATCTTGAAGCAGAACCACTATTTGAACAGTGTGATTGCTGAGCTAGGTAAGACGGTTCCAGGTTTTAGGGAAGACCATGCAACGATTGTGCATGGGGATCTTCGCCATAGTAATTGGATTGAGACAGAGAGTGGACTCGTTTATTTAGTGGATTGGGATTCGGTTCGTCTGACGGATCGTATGTTTGATGTAGCGCATTTGCTATGCCATTACATTCCAGATCATCAGTGGCGTCAATGGTTGAGAGACTACGGCTATAAGTACAATCAGACAGTGTTAGATAAATTGTATTGGTATGGTCAGTATTCTTACTTGAACCAGATTGCCAAATACTGTGAAAATCAAGATTTAGACAATGTAAACCGGGAGATTTATGCCTTGCGTGTCTTCCGTGACAAGTATGGAAAGAAGAGATGAGAGTTAGAAATCGTAAAGGGGCGACAGAATTACTAGAGGCTAATCCCCAGTATGTGGTCCTCAATCCCTTGGAAGCTAAAGGGAAATGGCGAGACTTGTTTGGAAATGATCATCCTATTCATGTAGAAGTTGGAAGTGGAAAAGGAGCCTTTGTATCTGGAATGGCCAAGCAAAACCTTGACATCAACTACATCGGGATTGACATTCAAAAGTCGGTATTGAGTTATGCCTTGGACAAGGTGCTTGAAGTTGGAGTCCCCAATATCAAGTTGTTGTGGGTAGATGGTTCGGATTTGACTGATTATTTCGAAGACAGTGAAATTGATCGTCTCTATCTAAACTTTTCAGATCCATGGCCTAAAAAACGCCATGAAAAACGTCGTTTGACTTACAAGAGTTTCCTGGAT
Source organism: uncultured Streptococcus sp. (assembly GCA_900546335.1). GTDB lineage: Bacteria > Bacillota > Bacilli > Lactobacillales > Streptococcaceae > Streptococcus. The sequence continues at coordinate 10,011 of URCN01000011.1, read as the reverse complement.
ACCTTCAAGCGCATCCTGCCTGAGAATGGGGAAATCCATTTCAAGACAGATAACCGTGGCTTATTTGAGTACAGTCTAGTGAGTTTTTCTCAGTATGGGATGAAACTGAACGGGGTTTGGTTGGACTTACATGCCAGTGATTTTGAAGGCAATGTCATGACGGAATATGAGCAAAAATTCTCCAACAAGGGTCAAGTGATCTACCGAGTTGAAGCAGAATTTTAAGAAATAGCTTGAAAACCAGCTGTTTGAGTGCTTATACTTTACATAAATTGACAAATGTGCTATACTGATAGTAAGAATATGAGAAAGAGAGGCGGGGAAATATCTTCGCCTCTTGCTTATGAGGAGGTGGACACAATCGCAACAATCGTAGAATTAGTCAGAGAAGTTGTAGAACCTGTCATCCAAGCGCCTTTCGAACTCGTGGATATCGAGTATGGAAAGATTGGCAGTGACATGATTCTCAGTATTTTTGTAGATAAACCTGAAGGAATTACCTTGAACGACACGGCAGACCTGACAGAAATTATCAGTCCTGTCCTAGACACCATCAAGCCTGATCCCTTCCCAGAACAATATTTCCTAGAAATCACCAGTCCAGGCTTGGAACGTCCTTTGAAAACCAAGGATGCTGTCGCTGGAGCTGTTGGGAAATACATCCATATTGGGCTCTACCAAGCTATCGATAAGCAAAAAGTCTTTGAAGGAACCTTAGTATCCTTTGAAGGGGATGAGTTGACCATGGAATATATGGACAAGACACGTAAGAAAACCGTCCAAATTCCATACAGTTTAGTATCAAAAGCACGTTTAGCAGTAAAACTATAGAAAAGAAAGGATAGCTTTTGAGGATTCAAAAGTAAAAAGAACATGAGTAAAGAAATGCTAGAGGCCTTCCGCATTTTGGAAGAAGACAAGGGAATCAAAAAAGAAGACATCATCGACGCAGTAGTAGAGTCGCTTCGTTCCGCTTATCGTAGACGCTATGGTCAATCAGACAGCGTAGCCATCGACTTCAACGAAAAAACAGGAGATTTTACAGTTTATACTGTCCGTGAAGTTGTTGATGAAGTATTTGATAGCCGTTTGGAAATCAGCTTGAAAGATGCCCTTGCCATTAATTCAGCCTATGAGCTTGGTGACAAGATTAAGTTTGAAGAAGCACCAGCTGAGTTTGGTCGTGTAGCAGCCCAATCTGCTAAACAAACCATCATGGAAAAAATGCGCAAGCAAACACGTGCCATCACTTATAATACTTACAAAGAACATGAACAAGAAATCATGTCTGGTACAGTAGAACGTTTTGACAATCGATTTATTTATGTCAACCTTGGCAGCATCGAAGCCCAATTGTCAAAACAAGACCAAATCCCTGGTGAAGTCTTTGCTTCCCATGACCGTATCGAAGTCTACGTTTACAAGGTTGAAGACAATCCTCGTGGCGTGAACGTCTTTGTTAGCCGTAGCCATCCAGAGATGATCAAGCGTTTGATGGAGCAAGAAATTCCAGAAGTCTACGATGGAACTGTTGAAATCATGAGCGTAGCCCGTGAAGCTGGTGACCGTACTAAAGTTGCCGTTCGTAGCCACAATCCAAACGTGGACGCTATCGGGACCATCGTTGGTCGTGGTGGTGCTAATATCAAGAAAATCACTAGCAAATTCCACCCAGCTCGTTACGATGCCAAGAGCGATCGCATGATTCCTGTCGAAGAAAACATCGACGTTATTGAGTGGGTAGCAGATCCAGCTGAGTTCATCTACAATGCCATCGCACCTGCAGAGGTTGACCAAGTTATCTTTGATGAAAATGACAGCAAACGTGCCTTGGTCGTTGTACCTGATAACAAACTTTCTCTTGCTATCGGTCGTCGTGGACAAAACGTTCGCTTGGCGGCTCACTTGACGGGTTACCGTATCGATATCAAGTCTGCCAGCGAATTTGAAGCTATGGAAGAAGCAGGTCAAGTGGATTACGCAGTTGCGGATGAATTGATCGAAGAATAAAAGCTGCTAGAGGAGGGAAAGATGAAAACAAGAAAAATCCCTTTGCGCAAGTCTGTTGTATCTAACGAAGTGATTGACAAGCGTGATTTGCTCCGCATTGTCAAGAACAAGGAAGGACAGGTCTTTATCGATCCGACAGGCAAGGCCAATGGCCGTGGCGCTTATATCAAGCTAGACAATGCAGAAGCCCTAGAGGCAAAAAAGAAGAAAGTCTTTAACCGCAGCTTTAACATGGAAGTTGAAGAAAGCTTTTATGACGAGTTGATCGCCTATGTGGATCACAAAGTAAAAAGAAGAGAGTTAGGACTTGAATAAGCAAAAGATAAGCAATCTCTTGGGACTTGCTCAGCGAGCAGGCAGGATCATATCGGGTGAGGAATTGGTAGTCAAGGCTATCCAAGACAAGAAAGCCAAGCTAGTCTTTCTAGCCCATGATGCTGGTCCCAATCTAACCAAGAAGATTCAAGATAAAAGTGACTATTATCAAGTAGAAGTTATAACCGTGTTTTCAACACTGGAATTAAGCATAGCAGTCGGAAAATCGAGAAAGGTTTTGGCTGTGACAGATGCTGGATTTACAAAGAAAATGAGGTCTCTTATGGAATAGAAGAGGAGGACATGATTTGTCTAAGAAAAGATTGTACGAAATCGCAAAAGAACTTGGAAAAGAAAGTAAAGAAGTTGTAGCGCGTGCAAAAGAGTTGGGCTTGGATGTAAAAAGCCACTCATCGAGCGTGGAAGCTGCTGCTGCTGAACAAATCGCAGCTAGCTTTAAACCTGCACCTGCTCCTAAGGCAGAAGCAAAACCTGCAGCATCAAAAGCAAGTGTAGAAAAGAAAGCGGAAAAACCTGCGTCAGCTAAATCAGTTGTCACGAAGGAAGAAAGTAAACCAGTTGCACCTGTAGCTCCTAAGGAAGAAAAAGTAGTGGCCGCAAGACCACAAAGTCGAAACTTCAAGGCGGAGCGTGAGGCGCGTGCCAAAGAGCAGGCAGAGCGACGCAAACAAAACAAGGGCAACAACCGTGACCAACAACAAAACGGCAACCGTCAGAAAAACGATGGTCGTAATGGTGGAAAAACTGGTCAAGGAAACCGCGACAATCGCCGATTTAACGACCAAGGGAAAAAACCACAAGGTCAAGGAAATCGTGGCAATGATCGCCGTCAGCAACAAGACTTCCAGCCAAAACAATCTGGACCACGTGTTGACTTTAAAGCCCGTGCAGCAGCCCTAAAAGCAGAGCAAAATGCAGAGTACGCACGCTCAAGCGAGGAGCGCTTCAAACAATCGCAAGCTGCCAAAGAAGCCTTGGTTCAAGCTAATAAACGCAAGGAACCTGAGGAAATCTTTGAAGAAGCTGCTAAGCTAGCTGAACAAACGCAGCCAGCCGTAACAGTAGCTCCTGTAGCGAAAGAAGCGCCAGTGGATACACGTCGTAAAAAACAAGCTCGACCAGACAAAGAACGTGACGATTATGATCACGAAGAAGATGGTCCTAGAAAACAACAAAAGAATCGAAGTAGTCAGAATCAAGTGAGAAATCAAAGAAATAGTAACTGGAATAACAACAAAAAGAATAAAAAAGGTAACAAGCAAAACAACCGTAACCAGACTCCAAAACCTGTTACAGAACGTAAGTTCCATGAATTGCCAAGTGAATTTGAATATACAGATGGTATGACCGTTGCGGAAATCGCGAAACGTATCAAACGTGAACCAGCTGAAATCGTTAAGAAACTCTTTATGATGGGTGTGATGGCCACACAAAACCAATCTTTGGATGGTGACACCATTGAACTCCTATTGGTAGATTATGGTATCGAAGCCAAACAAAAGGTTGAAGTGGACAATGCCGACATCGAACGTTTCTTCGTCGAAGATGGTTATCTCAATGAAGATGAATTGGTTGAACGTCCACCAGTTGTGACGATCATGGGACACGTTGACCATGGGAAAACAACTCTCTTGGATACCCTTCGTAACTCTCGTGTTGCGACAGGTGAAGCAGGTGGTATCACTCAGCATATCGGAGCCTACCAAATCGTGGAAAATGGCAAGAAGATTACCTTCCTTGATACACCAGGACACGCGGCCTTTACCTCTATGCGTGCGCGTGGTGCATCTGTTACCGATATTACCATCTTGGTCGTTGCAGCCGACGACGGGGTTATGCCTCAGACTATCGAAGCCATCAACCACTCAAAAGCGGCAAACGTTCCAATTATCGTGGCTATCAACAAGATTGATAAACCAGGTGCCAACCCAGAACGCGTTATCGGTGAATTGGCTGAGCATGGGGTTATGTCAACAGCTTGGGGTGGAGATTCTGAATTTGTTGAAATCTCAGCTAAATTCAACCAAAATATCGAAGAATTGTTGGAAACAGTCCTTCTTGTAGCTGAAATCCAAGAACTCAAGGCAGACCCAACAGTGCGTGCGATCGGTACGGTTATCGAAGCGCGCTTGGATAAAGGAAAAGGTGCGGTCGCAACCCTTCTTGTCCAACAAGGTACCTTGAATGTCCAAGACCCAATCGTTGTCGGAAATACCTTCGGTCGTGTCCGTGCTATGACCAATGATCTTGGTCGTCGTGTCAAGGTGGCTGGACCATCAACACCAGTTTCTATCACAGGTTTGAACGAAGCGCCAATGGCAGGTGACCACTTTGCCGTTTACGAAGATGAAAAATCTGCGCGTGCGGCCGGTGAAGAACGTGCAAAACGTGCCCTCATGAAACAACGCCAAGCTACCCAACGTGTCAGCCTTGAAAACCTCTTTGATACGCTTAAAGCTGGTGAGCTTAAGTCAGTTAATGTTATCATCAAGGCCGACGTACAAGGTTCTGTTGAAGCCCTTTCTGCCTCACTTCAAAAGATCGATGTGGAAGGTGTCAAAGTTACCATTGTCCACTCGGCAGTCGGTGCTATCAACGAATCTGATGTGACTCTTGCGGAAGCTTCAAATGCCTTTATCGTTGGTTTCAACGTACGCCCTACACCACAAGCGCGTCAACAAGCCGAAGCTGACGATGTTGAAATCCGTCTTCACAGCATTATCTACAAGGTTATCGAAGAGATGGAAGAAGCCATGAAAGGGATGCTTGACCCAGAATTTGAAGAAAAAGTTATCGGTGAAGCAGTTATCCGTGAAACCTTCAAGGTATCTAAAGTGGGAACTATTGGTGGATTCATGGTTATCAACGGTAAGGTTACCCGTGACTCTAAAGTCCGTGTTATCCGTGACGGTGTCGTTATCTATGACGGCGAACTCGCAAGCTTGAAACACTACAAAGACGACGTCAAAGAAGTTACAAACGGTCGTGAAGGTGGATTGATGATTGATGGCTACAATGATATCAAGACTGATGATGTGATTGAGGCATACGTCATGGAAGAAATCAAACGATAATAGAGAAACGATAGCCAATTTGACTCGTCGTCAACAGCGCCTTGATGAACCCTTAGTTCTATCTAAGGCTTATTTCCTAGATTCAAATGGCTCTAGTTCCTCTATCTAACAGAAATAGCTAGGTCTGCTGGCCTAGCTTTTGGTTCAAAGTAGAGAAAGGAATATCATGGCAAATCATTTCCGTACGGATCGTGTGGGCATGGAAATCAAGCGTGAAGTCAACGAGATTTTGCAAAAGAAAGTCCGTGATCCGCGTGTCCAAGGTGTGACCATTACAGATGTTCAGATGCTGGGTGACTTGTCTGTTGCCAAGGTTTACTACACCATTTTGAGTAACCTTGCTTCGGATAACCAAAAAGCTCAAATCGGGCTTGAAAAAGCAACTGGTACCATCAAACGTGAACTTGGTCGCAATTTGAAATTGTACAAAATTCCAGATTTAACCTTCGTCAAAGACGAGTCCATCGAATATGGAAACAAGATTGACGAGATGCTACGCAATCTGGACAAGAACTAAGAAAGAGGGGATACCCCTCTTTTTTCTTGTCAGAGTAATCTGTTTGCTAATCATCGATATGTTGCCCTTGTAAAACGCAGTTTAAAAAATTTGTATATTTCAAATAGTATGATATGATAAAGCTTGATATAAATGAAAAACGGAGAGACATATGGCTAAACAAGATATAGCTATGCAAGTACTACAACAAGTGGTGAAACTACCCGTAGTCAAGGTCGATCGAGAGAAATTTTTGGTAGAAAAGTTTTCAAAGGAATTAGACCGTAAGGATATTCCAACTTTGATTGAACAAGGACCGACGGCTTTATTACCCCAGGAAAGCTTAGATAGAGTTGCCAAGGCCTGTATTAAGGATAATGTCCTGTTAGCCAGTGGAACTTCGGTTTTGGCTGGTCTACCTGGAGGGATTATCATGGCGATCACTATCCCGACAGACGTAGCCCAGTTTTATGCATTCTCATTAAAACTAGCTCAGGAACTAGGGTATATTTACGGATTTGATGATCTTTGGGCATCGCGCAATGAGTTAAGCGAGGAAGCTAAAAACACACTTCTACTGTATCTCGGTGTGATGCTGGGAGTAAATGGCGCAGGTGCCCTGCTTCGATCAGGCGGTGTGACAGTAGCCAAGCAAGTCATAAAAGTAGTGAACAAGAAAGCCTTGACAAAAACTCTTTGGTATCCAATTTTAGAAAAAGTTTTGAAAATTTTTGGTGTCAATCTGACAAAAGGAGGCCTAGCCAAAGGGATGGGGAAAGTGATTCCTATCCTAGGTGGAGTCATTTCTGGAGGCCTAACCTTTGCGACCATGAAACCGATGGGAGAAAGATTGCAACAGGAATTGTCCAAGCTAGTCAACTACAATGAAGTGCAATATCAAAGAGACGTTGATACTATCCGAAAAGAGGTCGAAATCATCGAAGGAGAGTAATATGGGATTCATTAAAATTCTAGCCAAGACTTACGGGAATTACTTTTTCGTGATGCAAAGCGTCAAAGTCCTGAAGAACATGAAAAAAGATGACAATGCTCTAGTAGGTTTCGGGAAAGTACTGCTTGCTGACAAGCTGATGGATGTAGCCCAGTGGCTCGCAAAACCAGATGATAAGGAATAACTTGAAATGAAAGAAACTAGCAGGAATTCCACTGCTAGTTTTTTAATCTCTTCCCATATGGTATAATATAAGCAGTAAAATCATTTTATACTCTTCGAAAATCTCTTCAAACCACGTCAGCTTCACCTTGCCGTACTTAAGTACAGCCTGCGGCTAGCTTCCTAGTTTGCTCTTTGATTTTCATTGAGTATTAGAACATACAATGGAGGTCGTCATGGACAATATCATCGATGTGTCAATACCCGTTGCAGAAGTGGTAGACAAGCACCCAGAAGTTTTGGAAATCCTAGTGGAGCTCGGTTTTAAACCACTTGCTAATCCCTTGATGCGCAACACAGTCGGTCGCAAAGTATCGCTGAAGCAGGGTTCTAAACTTGAAGGAACTCCTATGGACAAGATTGTCCGCACGCTAGAAGCGAACGGCTATGAAGTGATTGGATTAGACTAATGGCAGATGAACGGATTCATATCCTACGGGATATTTTACTAGAATTGCACAATGGTGCCTCTCCTGAATCAGTTCAGGAGCGTTTTGATGCGACTTTTACGGGTGTTTCAGCCATCGAGATTTCCCTCATGGAGCACGAGCTGATGAACTCAGACTCAGGTGTCACCTTTGAAGATGTCATGGAACTCTGTGATGTCCATGCTAATCTTTTTAAAAACGCTGTTAAGGGCGTCGAAGTGGAGGATACTGAACACCCTGGCCACCCAGTTCGCGTTTTCAAGGATGAAAATCTGGCTCTCCGTGCAGCTTTGATTCGCATTCGGAGACTGTTGGATACCTATGAGTCTATGGAAGACGAGGAAATGCTTGCAGAGATGCGCAAGGGCTTGGTCCGTCAAATGGGGCTGTTGGGGCAATTTGACATCCACTACCAGCGCAAGGAAGAGCTCTTCTTTCCTATCATGGAGCGCTATGGACACGATTCACCTCCAAAAGTTATGTGGGGAGTGGACGACCAGATCAGGGAACTCTTTCAAACAGCTCTAACGACAGCCAAATCATTACCAGAAGTGTCGATTAGCACTGTAAAGGAAGCTTTTGAAGCTTTTGCGACAGAGTTTGAAAGTATGATTTTCAAGGAAGAGTCCATCCTCCTCATGATTCTCCTTGAGTCCTTCACCCAAGATGACTGGCTTCAGATTGCGGAGGAGAGCGATGCCTACGGCTATGCCATCATCCGTCCGTCTGAGAAATGGGTGCCAGAACGCCAAAGTTTTGTTGAGGAAAAGAGTGCACTGGAGCCCGTGCAGCTAGACACGGCTGAAGGTCAAGTTCAGCAAGTTATCGATACGCCAGAAGGTCAGTTTACCATTACCTTTACCCCTAAGGAAAAGGAAGCAGTGCTGGACCGTCATAGTCAACAGGCTTTTGGGAATGGCTATCTCTCCGTAGAGCAGGCCAACCTCATCCTCAATCACCTCCCTATGGAGATTACCTTTGTCAATAAAGACGATATTTTCCAGTATTACAATGACAATGCGCCAGCTGATGAGATGATTTTCAAACGGACGCCATCCCAAGTCGGGCGCAATGTTGAACTCTGCCATCCGCCTAAGTACCTAGACAAGGTGAAGGCCGTTATGAAAGGTCTTCGTGAAGGTAAAAAAGACAAGTATGAAATGTGGTTCAAGTCGGAGTCGCGAGGCAAGTTTGTCCACATCACCTATGCTGCGGTACACGATGAAAACGGAGAATTTCAAGGCGTGTTGGAGTATGTTCAGGATATCCAGCCCTACCGAGAGATTGATACGGACTATTTCCGTGGATTAGAATAAGGAGAATCAATGAGTTACGAACAGGAATTTATGAAGGAATTTGAAGCTTGGGTCAATACCCAGATCATGATCAACGACATGGCACACAAGGAAAGTCAAAAAGTCTACGAAGAAGACCAAGACGAGCGTGCCAAAGATGCCATGATTCGCTACGAAAGTCGCTTGGATGCTTATCAGTTTTTGCTTGGTAAGTTTGAAAATTTCAAGGCAGGCAAGGGATTCCATGATTTACCAGAAGGCTTGTTTGGTGAGCGAAACTATTAAAATTCAGATACTTTCTTGATTTTTTGCCAAAATCTTGATAGAATATCTTTATTAAATCCTTGTCAGAGCAGGGATTTTTTATTGAAAGGATTTTATTATGTCAAAGAAACTCCAACGTAAAAAACAATTGCGAAATAGCCTTCGTCGCTCAGGTGCATTTTCAACTACAGTGACTAAGGTTGTAGAAGAGACCAAGAAAGTCGTGAAACACGCAGAAAAATCTGCCAGCCAAGCAGGAAAAGTTGTCTCTAAAAAAGTGGAACAAGCGGTAGAAGCGACCAAGGAACAAGCTCAAAAAGTGGCGAATTCAGTAGAAGATTTTGCAGCGACTTTGGGTGGCCTCTCAGTAGATCGCGCTAAGACTTTCTATGATGAAGGCATCAAGTCAGCTTCTGACTTCAAAAACTGGACTGAAAAAGAACTCCTTGCCTTGAAAGGAATCGGCCCAGCTACCATCAAGAAATTAAAAGAACACGGAATCAGCTTCAAGTAATTTTTCTTGAGCCTTGCATTTCTATCAAAAACTTGTTACAATAAAGCCATTAGAGGTGTTTTGAATCCCACATTTTACAGAAAGTGGCGGTGCTGAGAAGTCCACAAATGTGTCAAAACTGGTTGCTGATGGATGAAAAATTGAAATAAAAATGTCTTTTTGTTTTAAAGACGAGAGTTGCGGGCATCTGCCCGAAATTGGGTGGTACCGCGGATAAGCACATTCGTCCCTGTCATGGATATGGCAGGGGCGGTTTTTTGTAGAAAGTGAGGGAGGAAGATGGAGCAAATACCTGCGTTAATTAAAGAATTAAGTACGATAAATGAAGCAATCTATAAAAATAGAGAAGCTCAAAATAAAAATATAGTTACTATAAAATCTGAAATTATTATCCAAAACATACTAGCCTCTATTATCAAC
>URCN01000010.1:0-28798 GCA_900546335.1 uncultured Streptococcus sp. | reverse complement strand
AAACAAATTTAATGCCATCTTTTCTCCTTTTCTTTATAAAAATGTTCCGACCAATCTTCTCTAACTATACTTCTATTATATAACCCATTTATTGAAAAGGCAACCCATACTTATAAATCATCACTTCTGGACAATGCTTTATAAAAATATAAAAAACCGCTACTCCTAAGAATAACGGTTTTATATGTTTTTTTAAGCTACTAATGTAGTTGCTCTATTATTTAAGAGTAACTGAAGCTCCAGCTTCTTCCAATTTAGCTTTGATTTCTTCAGCTTCTGCAGTTGCAACGCCTTCTTTAACAAGTGCTGGTGCACCGTCAACAAGTTCTTTAGCTTCTTTAAGTCCAAGACCAGTAATTTCACGTACAACTTTGATAACGCCAACTTTTTTGTCACCAGCAGCTGTCAATTCAACGTCAAATGAGTCTTTAGCAGCACCAGCGTCAGCAGCACCAGCTGCAGCAACAGCTACAGGAGCAGCTGCAGTTACACCAAATTCTTCTTCGATAGCTTTTACAAGGTCGTTCAATTCAAGGATTGAAGCTTCTTTAATTTCAGCAATAATGTTTTCAATGTTCAATGCCATTGTTATTTCCTCCAAATAAGTTTTAAATTTTATAATAGTTTTTTCGTAGCTAAGCTACGCTGCGTAGCTTAAGATTAAGCTGCGTCTTCTTTGTTGTCTGCAACCGCTTTGACTGCAAGAGCAACGTTGCGCACTGGCGCTTGAAGTACAGAAAGGAGCATAGAAAGAAGTCCTTCGCGGTTTGGAAGAGTTGCAAGAGCAACGATTTCTTCTTTAGATGCGACAGCGCCTTCGATTGCACCACCTTTGATTTCAAGTGCTTCAGCGTTTTTAGCAAAATCGTTCAAGATTTTCGCTGGTGCGATAACATCTTCGTTAGAAAATGCTACTGCAGATGGTCCAACAAATACTGATGCAAGATCTTCAAGACCAGCTTTTTCAGCTGCACGACGCAAGATTGAGTTTTTAATGACTTTATACTCAACTTCGCTTCCACGAAGTTCACGACGAAGAACTGTATCTTGCTCAACTGTCAAACCACGAGCGTCTACAACGACGATAGATGCAGCAGCTTTCATTTTTTCAGCTACTACGTCAACTAGTTCCGCTTTTTTAGCAATAATTGCTTCACTCATTAGTGTGTTCACCTCCGTAATTATTTTGCTTGGGGAATTTTTCCAAAAGAAAAACGCGCCCAAACCTAGACACGAAAGTACAATACGCTTCTTTTTACATGATACGTTTTGTCCTCGGTAGGATCCTTATGAGTCGAGCTCCCCTACTGTCTTAGGCAGTTTTTTCAAACCGTATATAAGTATAGCATAGAAAAAAAAAGAATGCAAGATTTTTGCAGACTTTTTTTGAAATATTTTTTTAAATCTCTACTGTCAAAACTTTTCCTTGCTTGACAACCTGTTCTCCAGCAATGTAGACATCATCAACATCACTGGATTTGACTGCATAAACGAGGTGAGAGAGCATATTTTCCTGAGGTTGGAGATGGATTTTTCCCTTAGGTTGAATCACGAGAAAATCTGCTTGCTTGCCAACTTCCAGACTTCCTATCTGTTCGTCCATTCCAAGAACCTTAGCACCTTCTATCGTCAGAGCTTTGAGAGCTTTTTCGATAGGGAACTGGCTGGCATCTCCACTTTTCATCTTCTGAAGAAGGGCTGCTGTCCGTCCTTCCTCAAACATATCTAGATTGTTATTGGAAGCAACCGAGTCAGTCGCAATTCCGACTGCTACTCCTTTTTTTTGGAGTTGGATGATTGGAGCGATTCCTGAGGCCAGTTTGAGGTTACTAATAGGATTATGAGCAATAGCTACTTGAGAAGTTGCCAAGCGTTCAATTTCTCGCTCGTTTAGTTCTACTCCATGAGCAAAGACGGACGGATGGTCTAAGTAACCCAATTCTTCGAGAAAGGCGAGGGGGCGTTTGCCGTATCGTTTGAGGATAATTCCTGATTCCTCCTTAGTCTCCGCCACATGAATATGGATAGGAATATTCAGCTCTTTTGCCATTTCTAAGCTTTCTTCCAGTAAATCTTTACTACAGCTATAGGGAGAATGTGGAGCTACCATAACCTTGAAATTTGGATTTTCATATCCTAAGATTTCCTCTATGATGGCTCGTGTTCTGCTTATAGACTCATCGATTGTTTCACCTTCTGAAGAAAAGAGGGTCGGAGAAAAATAACAACGCATCTTGGATGATTTCACTGACTGATAAATTTGCTGGATATCCACGCCATTGGGATTATACATATCATTGAAGGTTGTTGTTCCTGACTGGAGCATCTCTGTCAGAGCTTCTTTGACCGCCTTGGTAGTCATGTCAGAAGTAAATTCTGATTCAGCTGGCCAGATATAGTCATTGAGCCATTCGTGGAGATTGCTGTCATCCCGAATCCCTCGCAAACCTGTCATGGCAGAATGGGTATGGCAATTAACCAAACCAGGCATGATCCAGGCTCCCTGATAGTCTATAATCTGCTCAGCTTGCTCTAAAATCTCTGGCTCCTCTTGGCCGACATAGACGATTTGAGAGTCCTTAACGGCTAAGACACCATCCAAATAAACATGGAAATCTTTGTCACAAGTCACGATATTTACATGCTGATAGACTTTCATTATTTTCTCCTTCTAAGACCCTGATTTTTTCTAGCTATTGTAACAAAAAAGTCACCCGAAGGCAACTTTTTTCGTTCATAAGATTTCAAAATAGAAAGGATTATTCAGAGCTAAAAGCTGAAGCTTTTTGCATTTGGTAATACTTGCCCTTTCTAGCCATGAGATCATGATGGTTACCATGCTCCACAATGTCACCATCTACCAAGACAAGAATCAAATCCGCATCCTGAATGGTTGACAAACGGTGAGCAATGATAAAGCTTGTGCGCCCCTTCATGAGTTTGGCAAAGGCATCCTGTACTAGCACTTCTGTCCGTGTATCGATGGAAGAAGTCGCTTCGTCTAAGATAAGAATCTTTGGGATAGCTAGAAAGACTCGGGCGATGGTCAAGAGCTGGGCTTGCCCGACAGAGAGGGATTCTCCTGCATTTTCCAACTTAGTATCGTATCCCTGTGGCAACTGTTGGATGAAAAAGTCTGCATTGGCTGCTTTTGCGGCAGCAATCACTTGCTCCCGACTGGCGTCAGGATTTCCAAAGGCAATATTGTCATGAATGGTTCCTTGCTTGAGCCAGGTTTCTTGGAGCACCATGCCAAACTGCTGTCTCAATGACGCTCGGGTATAATTGTAAATGGAATGACCATCTAACAAGATATCTCCTGAATTAATAGGATAAAAACGCATGAGGAGATTGATAAGAGTTGACTTACCAGCACCTGTCGGACCAACGATAGCTACCTTGCTACCAGCTGGGATATCGATGGATAAGTCCTTAATCAAGATTCTTTCAGGATTGTAGCCAAAAGAAACATGTTTAAAGGAAATAGCTCCCTTGACTTGGTCACTGGTCAAGATTTCCTTACCTGTTTCAACAACCTCAGGACTTTCTAAGACAGCATAAACACGCTCTGCGCAAGCGAGAGCACTTTGCAACTCGGCTAGAACTGAAGAAATATCGTTAAAGGGCTTGGTGTACTGTTGGACATAGTTCAAAAAAGTCACTAAACGTCCGATGGTCAAGGTGGACCCCATCATGATTCGATAAGCTCCTACTCCAGCAAGAAGAGCATAAATGAGTGCGTTGACAAAGCGAGTTGAAGGATTGACCGTTGATGAATAAAAGATGGCTGACTGAGAATAGCCTGCGTAGTTGGCATTCGCCTCATGCAGTTTTTGGATAAACTCTGTTTGAGCATTGAAGGACTGGATAATAGTCTGCTGGCTAAGAGACTCTTCAATCAACTGAGTCTGAATCCCCCTCGTCTCTGTTTGCTTCTGGAAGAGATGATAAGAGCGTTTAGCAATAAAACGTGAAATCACCATGGACAGTGGTGTCAACAGCAAGACCAAGAGGGTCATGAGGAGATGAATTTGGAGCATGGCTAGAATACTAACCAAAATCATAAAAACGCCAATGAAAAATTGATTGAAAATCATGGTCAAGCCGGCTGCCAGCTGTTCTATGTCTGTGGTCACACGACTGACCATCTCTCCACTGCCCTGCCGATCCACAAAAGCAATCGGTAACCGATGGAGTTTATGGATGATTCGCTCTCGCAAGTCTCTGGTATAAGAGAAGATTAGACGATTATAAAGAAGAGGATTGGCCCATTGTACCAGAGTATTTCCTATGACTACCAAGATCATCTGAATGAAAATATGCCAAAAAACTGGTGAAGAATCAGCTACTAGGACCTGGTCAATGACCTGCCCAATCAAGATAGGTAGGTAGATCGATAAAGCAACTTGGGCAATCGTTCCTAGAAAGGCTAGGAAAAGGAGGAAGGGATGGCTTGCTAAATCTATGGCCAAACGTTTGAGCGTCTGGTTTGCGGTTTGTCGTCTCATATTAGTCATCCTTTCCATGTTGGGATGCATTGATTTCGCGATAGACTTGGCTAGTCTTCATCAATTCCTCGTGCTTGCCCACAGCTAGGAGCTCCCCTTTTTCCAAGAGGAGAATCTGGTCAGCCATCTGAAGTGTCGAAGTCCGTTGAGAAATCAAGATTAAGCTCGTATTTGGCAGATTTTCTCTAATAGCTTTCAAGAGCTTGGACTCGGTGATGGTGTCGAGGGCCGAGGTCGCATCATCTAGGATGAGAAATGGAGCTTGGCGCAAGACCGCACGTGCGATGGACAGCCTTTGTTTTTGCCCGCCTGAGAAATTTCGCCCTCCTCCCTCAACTAGGGCATCCAAAAGTCCTTCCTTTTCACTGACAAAATCCTTAGCTTGCGCAATATCCAAGGCCTGCCAGAGTTCTTGGTCAGATACTTCTTGATTGAAACCTAGAGTCAAGTTGGAACGAATAGTCCCTTTAAAGAGTTCGACCTTTTGGGGCACATAGGCAATCCAAGACCGCCATTGCTTAAGATTACTTGGACTACATCCATCTCTATAAAGGTC
The DNA here is from genome assembly GCA_900546335.1 of uncultured Streptococcus sp. GTDB lineage: Bacteria > Bacillota > Bacilli > Lactobacillales > Streptococcaceae > Streptococcus. Next base: position 23,734 of record URCN01000010.1, on the reverse strand, counting down.
AATGCCTCCCTTATCTACTGGATAAAGTCCAAGTAAGACTTGCACCAAGCTTGACTTACCAGAACCCGTTCCCCCAATGATACCAAGGATTTCCCCCTGCTTCATATCAAAGGAAATGTCTCTCAGAGAAGGCTGGGCCGCATCAGGATAGGTAAAGGTTAATTCTTTGACTTGCAAAACCCGATCACCGGTAGCTTGTTTTTGTTCTAATTCTGAAAAAATATCTTCTGGAGCTTCGGTAAAAACTTCTTCGATTCGCTTGGCTGAGATATAGGATTGGTTGAGGGAATTGATCAGCATGGCGAGCTTAACCAATTCCACCAAAATCTGCAAGAGGTAGTTGATAAGAGCAATGAGGGCACCTTGACTGAGTAAACCTCCTTGAATTGAAATATAGCCTTGCCAGATGATGACGAGAAGAGTTCCATTAACAATCAGATAGGTCAGAGGTGTTAACAAACTAGACCAGAAACCCGTCTTTTCTTGCAATCTAGCATAAACTTGGTTAAGGGTTTGAAAAATCTGTAACTCTCGTTTTTCTTGTCCAAAAGCACGAATAACTCGCATCCCTTGCAATTGCTGGCGCGTTTCCTGAACCAGTTGATCCGTTTTCTTTCTGAGACTACTGTAGAGAGGATTGACCAGTCGAGAGAGACCGACAATGACAATCGTCAAAATGACTACCATAACCAAAAACCAGAAAGTCAGCTCAGTCGAGATGCGATAGGCCATAAAAATGGCTCCAAAAACGATAATAGGCGCTCTCAAAAAGAGGCGCAGGAATTGATTAATCCCAGTCTGAATCTGGTAGGTATCCGAAGTCAAGCGGGTCACCAAGCTAGAAGTTGTCAAACGGTCTCTGCTGTCCTTGGGTAAGGAAAGAATATGACGATAAAGGTCGTCTGTCAGTTCTTTGGCAAACCCAACCGCTGCCTTGGCTGAGTAAAACTGGGCTACCAAGGCCACTAAAACACCAATCACTGCAAAGATAAGGAGCAGGCCAATCTGCATCCAGAGATGGCCTCGATCTCTCTGAGGCAAGGATTGGTCAACAATCCCAGCAATCACCATGGGAACCAAGAGTTCAAAAACAGCTTCAAGTAACTTGAACAAGGGTGCTAAAATTGATTCCTTGATATAGGATTTGAAGTAAGATAGTAAGTGTTTCATAAATCCCTTCTATTCATATTCTAGAAATGAAGAAAGTGGGAAGCCCCACCCTCTCAGTTTTATTTGTTTAAGTAAGGTAATAGATAGCCATATCCTGCTTTTTCCATCTCATCCTTGGCTACAAAGCGCAAGGATGCAGAATTAATACAGTAACGCAGGCCACCTAACTCCCGAGGTCCATCTGTGAAAACATGACCCAAGTGAGCATTGCCTGAGCGAGAACGAACCTCGATTCGCTCCATTCCATGACTCAGGTCCTTGTAGTAGTGAATTAACTCCTTGGAAATCGGACGACTAAAACTTGGCCAACCACAACCTGAAGCAAACTTATCCTTAGCGAAAAAAAGTGGCTCCCCCGTTGTGATGTCGACATAAATGCCCTCTTCAAAAGTTTGGTCATAGGCATTGCTAAATGGAGCCTCTGTAGCAGCTTCTTGCGTAACACGATAAGACTCTTCAGTTAAGCTTTCCTTTAACACCTCTTGACTAGGCTTTTCATAGTTAGAGGCGTCAATCAATGGCTTATCAGCATCCGTCACATCGATATGACAATAACCTGAAGGATTTTTCTTGAGATAGTCTTGATGGTAGTCTTCTGCTAAAATGTAGTGGCGAAGTTTCTCCACCTCTACTGCAATCTTTCGACCCAGCATACGCTCCTGCTCCTGCACCACTGTGTAGATAGCTGGCAAGTCTGCTTCATCCTGATAATAGATTCCCGTTCGATATTGGCGACCACGGTCATTCCCTTGTTGGTTGATAGACAAGGGATCAATAACACGGAAATAATAAAGCAAAATCTCTCTAAGTGACACTGCTTTCTCATCATAAATCACTTGAACAGTCTCTGCATGGTCTGTTTCCTTGAGCAACTGGTAATTGGTCGTTTCGACTTGGCCATTAGCGTAGCCGACACTGGTAGCTAGCACTCCAGAAATGCGGGAAAAATATTCCTCTAGGCCCCAAAAACAACCACCTGCTAGATAAATTTCTGCCATCTTTATTTCTCCTTTATCAAGTATTTAACTAATACTCTTCGAAAATCTCTTCAAACCACGTCAGCTTACATCTGCAACCTCAAAACAGTATTTTGAGCTAACTTCGTCAGTTCTATCCACAACCTCAAAACACTGTTTTGAGCAGCCTGCGGCTAGCTTCCTAGTTTGCTCTTTGATTTTCATTGAGTATAAACTTCTTTTCAAAAAAAGATAGGAAGCTCTCTGGTCGAGAGTTTCCCCATCCTATCTTCTATTTCTTTACTTTGTTTCGACACGGACACCTTGGGTATCCACCTTCAAATCATGAAGTTTGCCTTTAAAAGACTGCTTTTGCAATTCTGCCTTAATCGCCGGCATCTTGTCATGAGAAGCCAGAACCATAACTGTTGGTCCAGCACCGGAGAGATAGGTTGCATAGGCACCATTCTCTTTAGCTACTTGCTTAATCGTCGCAAATTCACGGACCAGACTTTGACGATAACGCTCGTGGAAGAGGTCTCCCTCAATCGCTTGGCCAGCTGTCACCATATCTCCTGCCAACAAGGCTGCAACAGCAACATTGGCAATCGAACTAGCTGCAACAGCTTCCTTGTAGGATAATTTTTTAGGCAAGACACCACGGCTATCGCGAGTGCGCAATTCATAGTTAGGAATGTAGGCTAGGAAATCACACTCTGGGAAGTCTGCTACGATAGCAGAGACTTGCCCTTCAACGGAACTCGCAACAACAAGATTTCCATAGATTGCAGGAGCAACATTGTCAGGATGCCCTTCAATCTTGGTCGCCAGTTGCAATTTTTCATGGTCTGACAAGTTCAAATTGCCCAACTGATTGGCTAGTTCAATCCCAGCAACAATGACAGAACTAGAAGAACCCAAACCACGCGCCAAGGGAACATCACTGGTCATTTTCAGGCGTCTTGGTTGCAAGTCAGGCGCAATTTGTAAAGCAATCTTGAGTAAAAGGTTGCGCTCATCATGGGGAATCCATTTACCGATCTGATGTTCAATCAACCACTCATCCCGTTCTTCACAGACCTCAATTTGAAGATACTTGGTTACAGCTACACCGACCGAGTCAAAACCTGGCCCGATATTGGCACTGGTTGCAGGTACAATAATCTTCATCCTATTCTCCTAGCACCTTGAAGGTATTTAAGAGGTCAAATTCTGATATCTTGGTCAACTCAGCGGAAACCTTCTCAAGCTGCGCTTTATTGATCTTATGTGTAATGATGACCACACGTGCCTTGTCTCCCTCTTTTCCGTCTTGAAGGATTTGCTTGAAGGAAATATCTTGGGCATTGAAGATTTCAGCAAGTTTCAAGACCTGACCTTTTGAGTCTGGAGCCAAGATTGAGAAATAGTAGTTTGCTTTAACATCTTCTGGATTTGCCAAGACAAGTTCACGGCTATATTCGTTGAAGTCTTTACCGATGGTACCATCATTCAAGCGACGAACGATACGGACAATGTCTGCTACAACACTTGTTGCAGTTGGTTTTTGACCCGCACCTGGTCCGTAATACATAGACTCACCGATACCGATAGATTCTACAAAGACTGCGTTCATTACCCCATTCACACTGGCAAGTGGATGTGCTTTAGGTAGGAAGGTTGGAGTCACTTCTGCAGCAATACCTGAAGGAGTTTCCTCGATAGAACCAACCAATTTCACTACATAGCCAAGGTCTTGGGCTACAGCTACATCTTCTGGTGTGATGTTGCGGATTCCCTTGTGTGCTACATCGTCAAAGGCAACCTTCATACCAAAAGCAAACTGGCTCAAAATCACCATCTTGTAGGCTGCGTCAATCCCATCCACGTCATTTGTAGGATCGCTTTCTGCAAAACCTAATCTTTGTGCTTCAGCCAGAGCATCATCGTAAGACCAGCCTTCTTCGACCATCTTGGTCATCATGAAGTTGGAAGTTCCGTTAACGACACCAAGAACGCGCGTAATTTTGTCAGAAGCTAATGAATTTGCCAAAGTACGAAGAATTGGAATCCCACCAGCAACTGCTGCTTCGTAGTAAAGTGCTACCTTATGCTCTTTAGCGATTTCTAGCAATTCTGCACCATGGACAGCCAAAAGGTCCTTGTTAGCAGTAACAACGTGTTTCCCAGCTTCTAAGGCACGAGTGATAAAGGTCTTAGCTGGTTCGATACGCCCCATCAATTCCACTACAATAGTAATGTCCTTGTCTGATAAAATATCATCTACATTGGTTACAAAGTTAAAGTCATTTCCTGCTGCAAGCAAGCGGTTCTTTTCATCTTCATCCTTGACCAATACCTTGGCTACTTCAATCTCTGAATGAGCTGACTGAACGATTTTTTCTCCATTTTCCTTTAGGAGGAAAGGCACGCCACTTGCAACGGTACCAAATCCAAGTAAAGCAATTTTAACTGTCATGTTTGTCTCCTAGAAATTTTCTGATATAGCCATTATAACAGAATTTTATGAAAATTCCTATTATAGTAAATCACTATTTCAGTCTGGTAAAGAAAAAACGAATCCCATGATTCGTCTTTCTTGATAAATGAAAATTGATTTTAAAAATTATGAACAAATCTTTTGCAGACCGAGAACTGCGTCATGGTTAATCAATATTTGCCCATACTCTTGCAAAACGGAACGACTGATGTCACTGTCATCTGCAAACTCACGCATACGAGCCAAGAGCCAGGCTGGATATGGACTTGGATGATTTTCCACATCGACTAAGATTGTCAAATAGTAGTGTCCATTCATCTTATAGAGTTCAGATGTTTCCATCTGGTAGTTAACCGTCTTTGCAAAAGCAACTAAGTCAGCAAGACTTGTAAAACGCAAGATATAGTAGATATAAGGTTCTTTCTTATTCTCCGTCTCCTTGTCTGCCTGCTCTTGCTCTTCTTCCTTTGCTTCGACCTGCTCTAGAGATTGGATGGCCTCAATATCGTCCTTGGTCTTATCTGCAATGCTCTTTTCCAAGGTTTTGAGAAATTCATCTGGCGACATTTGGGCTAATTCTTCCATGTCTGGTAGATCCGCCAAATCTTCAAAATCCAGATTTTGGTCAATCTTGGACTTGGTCACAAAGACGTCGACCTTATCAGGTTTTGGCGTCACGCGGAAACTCAGCATGCCACTATCCAAGAAATTGTCTGGCATCTCTAACTCATCTAAAATAGCATAGAAAAACTCTTCGGTTTTTTCCTGAGGAACGAGAAAGTCTGCAATCTCCATTCCCCGATCCATCAAATCATCTAAAGTCATCGTGATTTTCAGTGTTGTATCACTAATTTGTTTCATCTTCATATCTAGTAACCTCATACTTTCAGTCTATCTATTATACTAGATTTTTACGATTTTATCAAAAGAATGAAGCGAGAATGTGATATAATACTAGATATGATTTTAGATTTAAGAAAGAAAGTTCAATGAAAAATATAAAAGTAAATGCCTTGGCCAGCTTGCTGGTCAATATTCTCAATATCGTTTTTCCACTGATAACCAATCCTTATCTGACGCGGATTCTCAGCAAATCCAATTACGGTTATTTCAATACAGCCAATACCTGGGCAAGTTTCGTTATTCCACTAGCTGCCTTTGGAATATACAACTACGGGATTCGAGCTATTAGTAAGGTCAAGGATGACAAGAATAAAATCAACTACGTCTTTTCTAAGTTGTTTTATATCTCGGTTTTCACCTCTCTCCTGACGACAGGTATCTACTTCCTCATTATCTTCTTTGACACCAGCATTGAGAATCTGAAAGTTCTCTACTACATCTTAGGGGCTCAAGCACTCTTCCAATTTCTCAATATCGAATGGATGAACGAGGCTTATGAAAACTATGCCTTCATCCTCTACAAAACATTAATTATTCGAATTACCATGCTGGTCGCTATCTTCGCCTTTGTTAAAACGGCAGATGATATCGTTCCTTATGCTATCGTTATGACAGCGACCACTATCCTCAACTATCTGCTCAGTTTTCTTTGGATTAAGAGAGAAGTTTCTTTTGTTAAGATTGGATTCGTCGAATTAGTCAAAGCTTCTAAACCACTCTTTACTATGCTTCTCTTAGCGAACGCTAATATGCTTTATACCTTGCTTGATAGAATGTTTATCACCAAGGGACCAGATGAAAACTACATTTCTTATTACACTATTGCTTCTAGCATCGTGATGTTGATTGCCAGTGTCTTGAGTGGAGCTATTAACGTCAGTATTCCTCGCCTCGGCTACTATCTCGGTAAGAAAGACTACGAGTCTTATAATAGTCTTCTGAATCAAGGAGCTGCCCTCTTTTACTTCCTCATCATTCCAACCAGTATTGGGATTATGGTATTAGGAAACTACGCAGCAGTTATCTACTCTTCTGAAAAATACCTCGAAGCGGGTATCGTGACTAGTGTCTTCGCCTTTCGTACCATCATCTGGGCCATCGAGTTGATCCTTGGTAAACAAATTATCTTTATCAATGACCACGAAAATCGCTTGACTGCCTTTTACTTCCTTGGTGGCGGAACTAATATCCTATTCAACTGCCTCTTGTATTTCAATAATATTTTCGCACCAGAGTACTATATTGCTACAACCATTCTTGCGGAGGCAATCGTCGTTCTTCTGGAAATTCGCTTTATCCAGAAACACCAACTGATTGATTTAAAAGAAATCTTTGCTACTCTAACACGCTATACTATTGTATCCCTTGGATTCATACCGATTTATTTTGCGTTTAAATTCCTTTTCCAAATCAACTCTTATACAGTTAACTTCAACATGATTCTCATGGTTCTCTCGACTGTTGCAGCTTCTGGTATCTATTACCTCTTGACACTCTTTATCGCCAAAGACAAAACACTCCACTATGCACTGAACCTTGTACTTGCTAAATTAAAACGAAATTAAAAAATCCCCTACTGATAAATTAGTTGCCAGTAGGGGATTTCTTCTTTATTCTTTTTCTTTCTTATCAGAAGCGTTGGCTTCTATATTTGAATCTTGTTTAGGTTGTTCAACAATAGAGGAATTAGCTTCTTGTTTCTGTTCTGGCTTGACTGCCTCGCTATTTACAGCAGCAACAGCCTGTTTCCAGATACCTTCTTCGTTTACTTTGTAACCATCAGGTGTTGTTGCGTTCTTCAACAAAGAACCATCAGCTTGGAAATAGTACCAATTGCCATCAAGTTGTTTCCAACCCGTTTGCATAGCTCCTGATTCATCAAAGTAATAATGATCACCATTTACTTTATGAAGGCCAATCAACATGATTCCATCTTCAGGATTTAGATAATACCAGACGCCATTGTCTTTTATCCAACCAGTTTTCATGGCTCCATTTGATTCAAAGTAACGATAATGATTATCAAACCATTTCCAGTCAGTTTGCATGGTACCAGATTTGCTAAAGTAATATTGCTTACCATCTACTTGATGGAGACCGACTAACATAATGCCTTCTTTACCTTCAAGATAATACCAGGCATCACCATCTTTCAACCAACCAATTTGGAGTGCGCCAGACGTAGCGTAATAATGCCAAGAATCATTTGACCTCTGCCATCCAACTTGCATAGTACCTGCAGAGCTGAAGAAATAGTTCTTTCCATTAATTTCTTGCGATCCGACTGCCATGATACCAGTTTCTGGATCCAGATAATACCAAGATTCGCCCGATTTTAACCAGCCTGTCTTCATGGCACCAGAGCTAGTATAATACTGCCAACCCTTGTCCTGCCATTGCCAACCAGTTTGCATGGCACCACTTGCCTTGAAATAGTAACGAGAACCATTGATTTCTTGATTTCCAGTTAGCATATTGCCGTCTTTATCAAGGTAGAACCAAATGTCTTTGTCCTTGACCCAGCCAGTTTGCATGGCGCCTGAATTCGCAAAGTAGTTCCATTTACCATCTACCAACTCCCAGCCAGTTTGCATGATACCATCTTTGTCAAAGTAATAAGTTGTACCCTTGATGTCTTTTTTACCAACAGTTAGAATACTATTCTCATCATAATAGTACCAATTTGAGGCAATCTTTTGCCAAGATGATGCTTTGCCCTCCGACTGTAGGGCACCACTACTAGCAAAGACCATCTTCTTACCATTATAGACCTGAAGGCCAGTCAGCATCTTTCCATCTTTGTCAAATAGATATTTTTGCCCATCAATTTCAACTAACTGACTATAGCTCCTTGCTCCACTTGAAGCAATATAATACCAAGTACCATCGTGTTTAAACCAACCAGCTTCCTGCATTTTACCATTACTATTTAGATAATACCAGTTGCCCTCAATCTTTTCTCTTTCATCAACTAAATGAAGCCATTTATTAGCCTGCATTTGTCCCTTACCATTGAAGAAATAGTAAGCCCCATCAATTCGTTGCCAACCAATAGCCATCTGATCATCAGACAAGTGATACTTCCAGTAACCATCTTCTTTATACCAAGCTTTTGTCACCGAAGGAATATCTGGAAAATCGTTTGAAACATTAGCAAATCCTGTTTGACTAATGGTAAACACAGTCGCATCCTTGGTCTGGCTAGAAGCATGAACCACCTCAATACCATGCTTCTTAAGATAGTCTCTAGTTGTGGCAAGATTGGCATCTGCAGCAGAGGTGTGGACCACCATACTTGGTGACAGGTAATCTAAAAAAGGAATCGTATTCGATATTTTGGCATCATAATGATGGTTCCATTTCATCATATCGACTTTTCCAATCACAGGACCTAATTTATCCTCTGCACCTTCAGCATTATCCAAGTCACCACCAAGATAAATCTTTTTACCTGCTACAGTAACTACTGCCACAAGAGAATTGGAATTATCATCATAGACTCTTTTGAGTTTGCCATCACTGTCATATTCGTTTTTATAGTTATAAAGCTGAATATCCATGTCACCTAAAGTGAAGTGACTTTCCTTCTCAGTGATGTCTTGCACAAGAGTTACACCACGATCTAGAGCTGTCTTGACAGCATTGTCATAATTAAAAAGGTTGTCCCACAATCGCCATTTTGATGTGATGCGCTCATCTGAGTATCTCTTCAGATAAAATCTGTCTACAGGATAACGTTTAAGAACTTCATCCGCAGATCCAATATGGTCACTATGGACATGAGTTCCTAGAATAAAATCAAATTTCTTAACCCCTATATGATTTAAATGACGAAATAGTCTATCCTCTAAAACTTGAGAATTTAAGTTTGAAATTCCCATTCGATTGGGGTAGCGTGGATCTTCCCCATCTGGAAAATCATAGTCTTCACCCATATCAATCAAGGCATAGTGACCATTACTCTCAAGAATAATGGCATCACTTCCTGATACTCCTTTGGTATTGATAAAATGGATTCGGTTGCTTGAAGTATCTGCCTGAACTGCGGGTATCAAGAGCCCAGAGACAATCAACAAGACTAGGGAAATAAATACAAGGGTTTCTTTTATCTGTTTCTTTTTCATATAAACCACTTCTTTCTTTGATAGCGGAAGCTAGGATGGGAGATTCATCCTGGTAGCAACTTTTCTAGCTCCTTTCCGTCAATATAAGACAAAAGGAGGGAATGAGAAGCCCGATTATCACACTAGAGTAGGGACTAGAGTTAACAAGGAAGAACTTCACCATCCCCTCTTTTCTATATTACTAAAGAGATTTCCTCAAAAGGACCTTAGCCAAGTTGGCATCCCTTTGTTTGTAAATTGGATTTTCTTTCCAGTTGTAATGAGTATTAGGGATTTCAAAATCCTCTCCATACAAGTGACTAATGTATTCTCTTGTATTTTCTGGAACTTTTACTAGAATCTCTTTAAACCTGCATTCACTTAGTGATGTAAAGGGCAATTCATAGTGGTAGACTTCATATCTTGTAGGATTTCCCAAGGCATTTGTCATATAGAAAATAGTATCTGAGGAGATGGTATTCTCCTTTTTATCATAGACAATAAAATCCACATTGAGGCCCTTGTAACTATAGGATAATTCAACAAGCTTATCATTGTAATAGAACTCTTTGGTTCTAACAAAGCCTTTCTCCAAAAGAACTTTCTCATCCCTTAAAAAGGCTTCATAGTCTGGGACAATAATCCCAAAGTCCATATCTAAATCATGCGGAATCAAATCATTTTCTCTGTAGAAACCAAGTAAAGTCCCAAAGTCTAACCAGATATCATAGGATTTCAAATCAGATTGATAGATTGCCTTTAGAATATCTTCAAAGTTTTCTTTGAGCAAATTGCTTCTCTTTGAATCCAAGTCGATATTGGCTTTTTTATTTAAACTTTTGATAATAGGTAGGTTTTTAACCAGGTCTTTCTTATCTCCTAAGAGGCTGGCTAAACTTCTTTTTAACCATTGTAACACCTTCTATCCCTCCTTTATATAAGCGAGGAAGTCATCATGCTTCACTCGTTTTTCTAGAGGCGGAATTTCCATAAAGTCATCCCCGTAGATGGCAGAAAGGATTTGCTGATAGGCCACAGGAATTTTGTAAACTCTATCTTCAAATGGACTGTCAATCGTTGTATCCAAGAAGGACTTGTCAAATTTCGTAGAAACTCTTTTGTTCTCCATGAGGTAGTCAATGAAGTCTCCATCTTTTTCTTGCATAGATAGGATGTTCATCTTGTGATTCCAAGTTTTGACACGAGTCAGACGAAATACAAGGACAAGTAGATATCTGACGATATTCTTGAGTTTCGCATTCTTATTATGGATGCCATAAAGGGTATAGACTGATAAACGACGATATGTATCTAGTTTTACCATGTCTTTGTTAACATCAGCATAATAGTCAAATGGGAACACATCCACACAAATTCCTAAATCGATATCATTTTCGATGTAGTTGTTATCGTAGACTGTTCGCGCGTCATAGACTCGGTAAAATGGGTAAGGATACCGAGCGTCATTTTCCCAAGAAACAACCTTGTAGACAGGATCATTATCTTGCAAAATAGCTTGATACAATTTATCGTATTCATCGCGTTTCAAAGAGATATCAATATCGTCATCCCAAGGAATGTAGCCATTGTGTCTCACTGCTCCCAGCAAGGTTCCATAAGCCAGTGAATAGTTGATGTTCTCTTTTTGACAGAGATTGTGGATGTAATCCATGACACCTAGTTCAACTTCTTTGATTTCTGCTTCGTCTAGCTTTCTGTAGCCATCTCTTTTTTTATAGAGAACCGAGAAATAGTAACCTGAAATCACAAACAAGATACAACCCTGTAGTGAAATTCCATAGAAGGTTGAACTCAAGAACAAGTTAGAAATGAGAATAACAGCAGTCATCAACAGAATGGTGATCAATTCATGATTGTGACGACCCTCTTGAAGGTCTTTCTTATATTTCTTGAGACTTGAAATGATGAAGGCAAGCATAAAGATAGCCAGAGGGATAAAACCTGTCAGACCATCATAGAATAACAACTCAAGGTAGCCATTATGGGTAAGGTAATGTTTTTTGATGATGTAGGCCGAAGCGTCATACTCTTTACCTAACTCATACCAGTTTCCACCTGAATATCCAAACAGAGGACGTCTAGGGATGAAGGAAGCTGTTGACTGCCAAATGGCAAAACGGTTATTGGAGATATTCTCTTCACTGGTGTCAGTTCTCTCAAGAGAAAGATTGTTGTCTCCATTTTGTCCGTTTTCTCGGTTCTTTTGGATTTGAGCTGAGTGAGCTTTCAAGTAAATGTCACTACTATATTTGATACCATTATAGCCAACAAATACCAATCCTACTATTACTAGAACAGTAAGAAGTGACTTAGTTTTTTTAGTCCAGTTAGCCGTCATCAAAGCATATAAGAAAGCAACGACTACCAAACAGATATAGGTTGTCCTTGAACCTGACAGTACAATATAAGCAAAGTTTAGCAGAATTGATGAAATAGCAAGAGTTTTAAGGATGGTATTGTAAAGCGACAAGCGCATCCACAAGTAAATAATCACCATCAAAGAAATAATAGAGAGATAGTTTGGACTAGCAAGGATCCCAAATAGACGAGACTCTACAAATCCTTGGCGGATCAATAACCCCTTGTAATCAAATACGCGGTAACCCTGCAACATGAAGAATTGCCAAATTGATACAAGTACACCTATAGTATTTGCAACAGTGATAACTGAGAAGAAGACATCAAAGAGGGCACGTGCTTTTTTCACAGTAAAAGATTGAAAGACTGGATAGATTGCAAAGAAATAGATGAAAAAGACAACTAAGTTCTTTATGTTTGTTGAAAATCCATATTTTACAACTAAGACCGCAGTCAGGATATTCATTAGAAAAAAGAGAATCAAATACTCAATTTTTCTGACAGTCAGATAGACTTTTTTGATAAAGAAATTATAAAGTCCCAACAAAACACCCATGAGGGTCATGCCTAGAGTGACAAATTTATTGGCTGAGATTGATTGCAGTGGAACAATCAAGCCTGCCATACAGTAAAAAGATATAACTGTTTAAAATAGTATTTTTCGATAAATGAAATCATTGTTTCTCCTAACGCTTAGTTTGTGCAAGCAAGATTTTTGTATACAATTTTCGACTCAGGCACAAAGCTAAGAAGCTCATTTTTCTTGCTCTTGTAAAACGACTATCTGAAAGAATGTTCTTTGTGTTTTTCTTTAGATAGGCAATTAAACGGTCTTCTAAGACCTTATCCTTGAAATCTGCATCAACCAAGAGCCTATCCAATACATAGAAGTAAGCCCAGTTTAAACGCATGGTTGCAACATCTGCTAGTTCAGGATAATTCTCTCTGATAATATTTGCGTTTTGCTCATAAGCCTCAATAACGTTTAAAAACTTCAAGGAGAATTTTTGAGTCGTGATACTATTTTCACGGTGAACATAGTAGTATTTCTTCTCATTTGTTGCGACAACCTTGCGACAGTGATGAATCAAGGTAATCATGATAAAGGCATCTTCTGCTATTTTGCCAATTTCAAATCGTAGTTGTTCAAAGAGTTCTTTTTTATAAAGTTTGTTGACAGCTGTGACCGAGAGAATCTTAGCTTCCATGACCATTTTAATGGCTTCTTGGGGACTTAATTCCCAGGTCTGAATCGCTGCAACTTGCTTTTCTGGAATTTGGTGATAGACATCATAATGTCCACACATAGAAAGATCAGCTTTGGATTCTAGCATTTGACGGTAAAGGGTCTCATACATATCTTCGTCAATGTAGTCATCACTATCGATAAAACCGATCAAATCAGAACTTGCCTCTTCAATCCCTCTATTTCGAGCATCAGACAAGCCACCGTTTTCCTTGTGAATGACACGAATCCGTTGATCTCTTTGAGCTAATTGATCACACAGTTCTCCACTATTATCCGTCGAACCATCATTGACAAGAAGAATTTCCAAGTTGGTATAGGTTTGTTTAAAAATGGATTCTACACACTTTTCCAGATAGGCTTCTACATTGTAGACTGGAACGATAACGCTTATTTTTTCTCCCATCATGCTCCATATTCTCCCTTGTACTCTGTGTAGCTCTTGTCCATGTCTGCTATAATAGCATCATGATGCGGTACTTGCTTGTCCGCTGGTGGCGGTGTCATATAGTCCCCAAAAGCAGTGCTGAGATAGGCATCATAGCCGACTGGGATGGGCATCTCAGTTCCTTCAAATGGCAAGAAAAGATTGTCTTCAAAAGATGCAATTGGATACTTGTTTCTCATATAGCCAGGACCTGAGCATAATTCTGTAATGCCATCGCTCTCAGCTAGACTGTACTTAGTCATTTCATTCTCAGCTTTTTTCCAAATTCGATAACGTAGAGATTTTGGCGTCAATCCGAGTAAAATGCGACTCCCCCATTTCATGACTACACCATGCTTTTCAGGGATAGTTTGGGCGCAAAAGAGTGAATAAATCAAGGCCCAGCGAACTTGATTCTTACGCTCAGCTGGATTTTTAGGATAATAATCTAAAGGTAAAACATCCAAAGCTAAACCGTGTGGCAAATCCAAATCCTTTTGATAAGGCTTGATACAAGTGGTTTCCTTATCACGAATCGTAATAAAAAGGTTACGGTCTACAAAATCCTTGTGACTCTTTGACAAAAAATAACGTTTATCTGCATAACGAGGCCACAGCTCTGCTAATTTTTCATAATCCTTACGTGGCATGAAAAAGTCTAAATCATCATCCCAAGGAATGAAGCCTTTGTTACGTAGGGCACCAATGGCTCCTCCACCACAGAGATAGCACAACAAATCATGTTCTTTACAAAATGCGACGAAATATTCAGCCATTTCCAGACTACGAGCCTGAATCGCTTTCAAATCACTCATGTCTCTCCTCTTCTGTCCAATAACGAGTTATATCGTTTTATTATACCATAAAAAAGCCCTAAAAATCCATCAGATACTAAGAAAAATCAAAGCCTAAACCACTTTTTTACTAGTGATTCAAACTTTGATTTTTTTATAGCATTCTATCTCATTCCCATTTGGGCGAGTTTGGTCTGGTATTTATTTTGATCGACCAGAAGACCTTGTCCGCCGTAGATATCATAAGCATCTACCCAGTCACCAAGTTCTGGGACGGTGAGTCTTTCAATTCCATTTTGAGCACCTTCTAGGACAGATAAGCCATTGGTCAACAAGAAGCTATATGGTAGATTTGTTGATGTCATGCCAAAGACTTTTCCAAGTGCCTCTGATCCCGTAAAGAGCTTGGTTGGATCTTTGATTTGCTCAAGAACTGCTGACATGACTTGTTGCTGACGTTTGGTACGGCCATAGTCTCCCTCATCATCATCACGGAAGCGAGCGTAGTTCAGCAAGGTGGAGCCATTCATCTGCTGTTTTCCAACTTTGATAGTTTGAGTTGGGGACTCTGTCTCTGTTGCATGAAGGTCATCTCCAACTGTGGCTTCTGTTAAAGGTTGACCATTCAATGTTGAGAATTGGGCATCAATCGTTACTCCGTCAGGGAATAGGGTATCAATAGCTGTTGCAAAGGCCTGGAAGTCAACTAGGGCATAGTACTTAATATCCAAATCAAAGTTGTCTTTTAGAACCTTGCGGACCATTTCTGCCCCTTTTTGCCCTTCTTGTTCCCCAAGTTCATAAGCAACATTTAGTTTGTTATCCGTCTGTTTCTGACCATTTACAATTTTACTGTACCCGTCGATATAAACTAAGTTGTCACGCATAAAGCTGACTAGTTTGATCTTCTTATCCGATCCACTGACATTCAGTACCATGATCGTATCGGTACGGGTTTCTGCACTATTTTGACCGATACGGCCATCTGTCCCCATGACTAGGATATTCACACCGTCTTTGGTATCCTGACCGTTAAAGACCTCTACCTGAGCTGCTTTAGCATCAGCTGGTTTATTTGTTGGATTTGCCGCTGACTGGAACCCTCGAAGAAACATAAAAATCATCCCTGCAGCCACACAAGTAATCAACAGCAAGAACCAAGTCAGTATTCGTTTGAAGCGAATTCTTCTCTTTTTCTTTTTGACTTTAGGTTGAGGAGCTACCTTTTCACGTTTCTTAGACCGACTTCTACTGCCATAAGTCGGAAGGTCAATGTTTCTACCCCAAGGTTCTTCTTTTTCTTCTTGGTAGAAATGGTGAACTTCAGGCTTGAGACCTGCCATTTTCTGTTGCAGATAATCAAATTCCCTCCGTTCACGGTCGTTGAGGTAATGGATATTTTTGAAGAGATAGTCATAACGTAACTGCTCGTGATGACTTAAAGGATTTTCTTTGCTCATTGACTCTCCTTTTCTAAATCAGTTATGGTAAAAATCGGGTAGGTTCCCAGAATCTTGTGCTGGATTCCAATGACTGCTAGTTCCTGTCTGGCAAAATGAACCAGTTCTTTATCACTATAGTCTACATCGATAATGAAAAAGTATTCTCCCAAGGCTGTTTTAAGGGGGCGACTTTCAATCTTTGTTAAGTCAATTCCTCTCCAAGCAAAGGTCGAAAGTGCCTTGTAAAGAGCACCAGGTAGGTTGTCTGGTAAGGTCAAGGCCAAACTCATTTTTTCAGCTTGCGAGTTCAAAGGAATCATCGGTATCTCTGCCCCTAACACCCAAAAACGTGTGAAATTGGCTTCCATTTCCTGAATATCCTCAGCAATTAATTCCAAGCCATATTCTTCGGCAGAACTTCTTGGTGCAATGGCTGCATAAGGCTGGTCTGGATGTTCAGCGATAAAGCGGGCTGCATATGCGGTACTGGCTGTTACCTCGATTTGAGCCTCTGGATAGTGTTTGTCGATGAATTTCTTTCCTTGAGCCAGAGCCTGAGGATGAGAAAAAATTTTCTCAATTTTTGACTGACCTGGAACCACCATCAACTGCTGGTGAATGGGTTGAACGATTTCTGCAACTGCTTGGATACGAGCCTGATGAAAAAGATAATCCAAGCTTTCATGGACACTACCTTCAATGGAGTTTTCAACTGGCACCACCGAATAGTCCACCAAGCCTTGTTCATAGGCCTTGATGACATCTGTGATATTGGCAAAAGCCTGCAATTCCTCTTTGGGAAAGGCTGTCTGCACAACATGATGCGAAAAAGATCCCTTGGGACCTAGATAGGCAATTTTCATCTCAGTTCCTCTATAATTTCCTCTGGGCTTAACTTGGTCACATCTAGAACCCGACTGGCTACTTCCTCATACCAGGCCTGTCTTTCTTGGAAAATAGCTGCTAGTTCTTTCTTGCTTTTATTAAGAAAAAGCGGGCGTTGATTGTCCTTATCAGCTGCGATACGTTGGTAGAGGGTTTCAAAATCTGCTTTTAGATAGATGTTATCAGGATTGGTTTTGAGCAAGTCACGATTTCTTCGAGAAATGACAACCCCTCCGCCAGTTGACACAACTCGGTCCGTTTTTAGTAAGTCAGCTAGGACTTCTGACTCTACTTGACGAAAGGCCACTTCTCCTTTTTCAGCGAAGAAATCCGCAATGGACATGCCCAAACGTTCCTCGATTAAGGCATCCATATCGATGTAGTCTGGGTCCAATCCTCTAGCGATTGTCGATTTGCCTGCCCCCATAAATCCGAGTAATACCTTAGCCATGAATCAAGTTCTCCAAATCATCAAAGAAGCTAGGATAGCTGGTATTGATGGCTTCAGCACGATCAAGTTCCACTTCTCCATCAGCAACCAAGAGGGCTGCGATGGCTGTCATCATTCCGATACGATGGTCACCAAACGTATTGACTCTCGCACCATGAAGGGTTGATTTCCCTTTGATAACCATTCCATCTGTAGTAGGTGTGATATCCGCCCCCATGCTATTTAAGGCGTCAGCCACCACCTGAATGCGGTCGGTTTCCTTGACCTTGAGTTCCTCAGCATCCTTAATAACTGTTACTCCTTCTGCTTGGGTAGCAAGCAGGGCAATAATGGGCAGTTCATCAATCAAACGTGGAATCAAGGCTCCACCAATCTCTGTTCCTTTTAAGTCTGAAGACTCGACAATCAGGGTTGCTGATTTAGCAACTGGATCGATTTCAGTTATTTCCAATCTTCCACCCATGGCGCGAATGACATCAATAATACCAGTACGCGTTTCATTAATGCCCACATTCTGCAGCACCACACGAGAATCTGGCACAATCAAACCAGCGACCAACCAAAAGGCGGCACTGGAAATATCTCCTGGAACAACTACCTTTTGTCCGGTCAGTTTTTGTGGTCCTTGGACTGTGATCTTTTTACCATCCACACTTAAATGGCCACCAAATTGCTGTAGCATATCTTCGGTGTGGTTTCGAGTACATTCTTTCTCGATAATAACGGACTCCCCCTGAGCCTGCAAAGCCGCAAACATCAAGGCAGACTTGACTTGGGCAGAGGCGATTGGCAACTCATAGTGAATCGGTGTTAGGTTTTTAGTACCTTTCAAGTGCAGAGGAGGCAGGTCTCGCTCGGTTTGCCCTGAAATGCTGACACCCATTTTTTTCAATGGAAACGTCACACGGTCCATAGGACGTTTAGAAAGACTATCATCTCCAAACATCTCTACTTCGAAGTCTGCACCAGCAAGGACACCTGAGATCAGGCGAATCGAGGTGCCAGAATTCCCCATATCCAAGGCGTTTTTCGGAGCTTTTAAGCCATCCATTCCAACCCCTTGAATGGTAATAACCCCATCTTTGTCCTCAATTTCAACACCAAGGTCACGAAAAACCTGCATGGTTGAGAGCACATCCTCTCCACGCAGAATATCATAAACCTTAGTTTCGCCCTCAGCCAAACTTCCAAAAATAATCGAACGATGGCTGATAGACTTGTCACCTGGTACCCGGATACTGCCATGTAAGTGGCGAATGTTTGTTTTTAGTTTCATAGTTGACCTCATACTTGCAATACTTTTCTTATTTTATCACAAAAAAGCCAGAAATTCCTGAAATTTCTGGCTTTTATACAGATAAAATGCTACTTCAATAATTCTGAAACAGGTTCAAAGACAATTTTTTCAATGTCTGAAAGGTAAATGGACAATTGTTGCTGTTTGGCAAAGAAATCTGACAAAAGAGCGTTCTCTTGGATTTGCTTACTGAAAGACTGCATCTTTTCTTGGAAAGAAGCATCTGGCATTTGTCCAGTTTGAGCCATGACTTGGATTTCTTGCTGGAAGGCAAGGTAATCTGCAAAAATCTTGCTAGCTTGTTCATCTGCTTGGATGGCATCTTTGGCTGCTTTGACATCCTTGTATTCTGGTAATTCGCGTAAGCCGCGACTGAGTTCATTTGCACTATCATAAATATTTGACATGATTTTCTCCTTATTTGATGACGACTGTGTAGTCCGTATTTTCTGAAATTAAGCGCTCAGCACGTTCCAAATCCTGAGTATTTTTAAAGGAAATTTGGAGAATCCCGTGAATATCCTCACGGTTTTCTTCGTTGATGTGAATGTTGACCAAGGAAGTTCCTCTTAGCAATTCCAAAATCCGCAAGATAACATCTTCTTCATCGGGAACATCAACATAGAGGTCATAAGAACTGTCCACGCCTCCACGTTTATGGATTTCCATGGCCTGACGTTGCTCACGTGCTTGGTTGAAAAAGTTCCAAATCTGCTCTTCTTCCCCCTTGCTAATAGCCTGACCAATCTCATCTAAGCGTTCCTTGAAATCCTCAATCCGCTCTAGGATGGCCTTTCGATTGGACAAAAGAATAGAAGTCCACATACCTGGTTCACTCTCTGTAATCCGGGTCATATCTCGAAAACCACCCGCCGCAAAGCGCCTTGTCATCTCATGTTCTTGAGCATAAACAGCTGTTTGCTCCATGAGACCTGATGCCAAGATATGGGGAAAATGGCTAATCTGTGAAGTTACACGATCGTGCTCCTTGGCATCAATTTCAATGAAACGAGCATGGAGACCAGAAAGTAGGTCCTTCATTTCCTCAAGCGTGTCTGAACTAGTCAAACTAGATGGAGTAAAGATATAGTAGGCATTTTCAAAGAGATTAATATCGGCAGAGGCAGCTCCTGTCTTATGGCTACCAGCCATGGGATGAGCCCCGACAAATCGAACAGGCTTACTAGCCAAATACTTCTCCGCTGCATCCACAATGGCAGCCTTGGTTGAGCCCGCATCCGAGATAATGACGCCTTCTTTCAAGTTCAAACCTGCCAACTCCTGAATAAAAGCAATGGTCTGCTTGATTGGCAAGGTCAAGATGATGACATCTGCCAGAGGAGCAAAACTGGCAAAATCATCCGTCGCACGGTCAATCATACCTTCTTCCAAGGCAATATCTCTAGAAGCCTGACTGCGATTATAACCTAGAATTTCATAATCAGGATGATCACGCTTGATACCCAGGGCCATAGAGGCTCCAATCAATCCAAGACCTGCTATATAGACTGTTTTTGCCATAGGAACTCCTTAATAGTTCTTTGTATACTCACGGTGTTTGGCTACCGCTTCTTTTAATTCCTCTAGGTTGTCCGATGAGAATTTTTCAAGAATTTCCTGCGCTAGAACTGTTGCCACAACAGCCTCCATGACCACACCTGCTGCTGGAAGAGCGGTGGGATCACTTCTCTCCACAGTTGCCTTGTAAGGTGCGTGAGTTTCGATATCCACACTCATAAGTGGTTTATAAAGAGTGGGAATGGGTTTCATAACACCTCGAACAACGATAGGTTGCCCATTGGTCATGCCACCTTCAAACCCACCTAGATTATTGGTGCGACGAGTATAGCCGTCTTCTTTAGACCAGAGAATTTCATCCATAACCTGGCTGCCTTTTCGGTTACCAGCTTCAAATCCAAGACCAAATTCCACCCCTTTAAAGGCATTGATAGAAACAACTGCTTGGGCCAATCGCGCATCCAATTTTCTGTCCCATTGGACATAAGATCCAAGGCCAACTGGAACACCTCCGACGACTGTCTCCACAACTCCACCGATGGTATCACCGTCACGTTTGATTTGGTCAATATAGTCCTTGATTTCTTGTTCTCGTTCTTGGTTGACAATAGAAACTTCAGACTGGGCAGCTCGTTCCTTAATCTCAGCGATTGTCAGATTTTCAGGTACATCGATTTCCTTGCCACCAAAAACCACGACATGGTTGGCAATCTCCATATCTAGCTCAGCTAAGAGACGTTTGGCTACTGCCCCAACGGCTACTCGCATGGTTGTTTCACGAGCGGATGAGCGCTCCAAGGAATTACGCAAATCATCAAAACGGTACTTGATGCCCCCTACCAAGTCGGCATGACCTGGACGAGGATGAGTGATTTTCCGTTTGCTTTTTAGGCGGGCTTCAATGTCCTCCGCAGACATGATATCCAGCCATTTTTGGTGGTCTTTATTGACGACATCCATTGTAATAGGAGCCCCTGTCGTCTTCCCATGGCGAACGCCAGAAGTAAAGACAACCTGATCACTCTCAATCTTCATACGACCACCACGACCATATCCACCCTGACGACGTTTCAGATCCTCATTGATGGTCTCTGCTGTCAAAGGAAGTCCAGCAGGAATTCCTTCAATGATAGCTGTCAGACGGGGTCCATGTGATTCTCCCGCAGTTAAATATCTCATAGGTTCTCCTTATTTTACCAAGTAGTCTTTCATCTCTTCTAAGGAAACAGGGTGAATGCTCGCCGAACCAAGCTCTGGCACCAAGACCAATTTCAAGGTGTTCCCACGCGCTTTCTTATCATGAGTCAAAGCTTGATAAAGTTTATCAACATCCCAGTTTTCATAGTCAACAGGAAGTCCAAATTTCTGACACATTTCCGTGATGGACTGGGTCATTCCTTCTGGCATGAGGCCTTTCTCCTCAGCAACCTTGGAAATCTGCACCATTCCCATGGCTACGGCTTCTCCATGCATGACTTTGCCATAGCCGGCAGTCGCTTCAATAGCATGGCCAATGGTGTGGCCAAAGTTGAGATATAAACGAATGCCATTATCCAACTCATCCTCAACCACCATCTTGCGCTTCACCTGACAAGAATGTTCAATCAAAGTCTCTGCTTGTTCCAGAATGCTCTCAACAGAACCATCTAGCTCAGTTAAGAGAGCCCATAGTTCTGGATCCTCAATCAAGCCATACTTGATAACCTCACCCATCCCCTCAATCAGCTCTCTTTTTCCAAGCGTTTCAAGGACAAGCGGGTCAATCAGAACCCCGTCAGGTTGGGCAAAAGTTCCCACCATATTTTTAGCAAAAGGAGTATTAACACCTGTCTTACCACCGATAGAGGAATCAACCTGGGCTGTCAAACTGGTCGGAATCTGAACAAAGTGAATCCCACGCATATAGGTAGAGGCCACAAAGCCAGCTAGGTCCCCAACGACACCACCACCAAGAGCCACAATCCCATCGCTACGAGTCAAACCCTGCTTAATTAGAAATTCATAGACTTTCTGAACAGTGGTTAAATTTTTTCTTTCTTCGCCTTCTAAAAAATCAAAAACAGCTACCTGAAAACCAGCATCTTCTAGGCTGAGTTTAACCTTCTCTGCATAGAGAGAAGCTACATGGTTGTCGGTTACGATAACCACTTTTTGAGGTTGCCAGAGTTCTTTCAACCATTGACCAGCCTGGGCCAGACAACCTTTTTCAATCTGAATATCATAGGGATGATGCGGAATATCGATTCTGATTTTCATAGTAGGGTCTCCTTTTCACTATTTATATTTTTCTGTTAAAGACTGCCAAATCTCGTCTGTCGGCATTTCTTTACCTGTCCACAATTGAAAAGCTTCAGCAGCTTGATAGAGCAACATTCCCAGACCATTGACAGCTGGATTGCCCTGACTTCTAGCCCATTTCAAAAACGGCGTTTCAAAGGGTTGGTAAATAATATCTGCGACCAAGAGATCCTCTGGCAAATTGATGCTTTCTGGAACTGGGGACGACTGGCCATCCATGCCCACACTGGTGGCATTGACTAGTAAGTGCGAATCGGCAATCCTTGATTGCAGTTCAGAAACATCCTCTAAAGCATACAAGTCCACTTTAAAACCTGTTTGCTCCTGCAACTTGTCTAGGTAAGGTCTTGTTTTTTTCATGGAAACTGACCGAACGAAGACTGAAATCTGACTGACACCATCCAAAATTGCCTGTGCTAAAATGGACTTGGCCGCACCACCTGCTCCCAGAATGGTCATTTTCTTATCCGAGATTGTAAAAGAAGGCAAGCTCTTAAAAAATCCCTTGCCATCTGTATTATATCCAATTAAAGTGCCATTATGATTGACAACAGTATTGACCGCCCCAATCAAACGAGCCTCATCACTCAACTCATCCAGATAAGGAATCACTTGCTCCTTGTACGGCATAGACAGGTTGATTCCAAACATCTGGTAACGGCGAATATTGGCGACTGTTTCTGCCAAATCACCCGCTTCAATCTCCCAAGCTACATAGGCACCATTAATAGCTGTCGCCTCAAAGGCCCTATTGTGGATAAAGGGTGAAATAGAGTGTTTGATGGGATTGGCAACAACTGCAGCTAAACGTGTATAGCCATCAAGCTTCATCCAAAATCTCCCTGATTTTTTTCATGTTTGATAGAGAAATCTGACCTGGGGCACTCGCTTCATCCAGACTAGCAAATGACCAACTCGAACCCGTCACATCTGAAGTAATGCGTGATACCTTGCCCATTTTCCCCATGGAAATGGTCACGTACTCTTGCTCAGGATTGAGTGTTTTAAATCCTCGTGTGTAGTTCATCAGGTCTAAAACATCCTGCTCCGTATGGGCCATAACTGATACCTTGACCACTTTCGGAGAGAGACTGGTCAACTCAGACAAAATCTCCATCATGTTTTCAGGTGTCTCCTGGAAATTATGATAACTCAAAACCAGATTTGGAAAATCCAACATTTCCTCAAAAACGTCCTTGTAGCTGAAATACTCAAAATCTACATAATCCGGCTGATAGAGCTGAGTAACTTCCTTAATGATTTGAACATACTCTTCTGAGGAAAGTTCGATTTCTCCTCCCTCAGCGCGAGTTCGAAGGGTAAAGACAAGTTCACGTCCTGCAAATTTCTGAAAGATAGCGGGTGCTACCTGTAAAATAGCGTCCT
>URCN01000009.1:0-28838 GCA_900546335.1 uncultured Streptococcus sp. | reverse complement strand
AGGTGAAAGACTACCTCGAGAAGTATAAGGGCTATCAAAAAAATTACAATTTCCTCAAGTCGTCTGAATATAATGATTTGCAGTTGGTTCTCAATCAATTTGCAAAATCAAAGGTTAATGTGCTCTTTGTCATCCAGCCTGTCAATAAAAAATGGATGGCCCATACAGGGCTCAGCGAAGAGATGTACCAGCATGCAGTGGAGAAAATTCGTTACCAATTAGAAAGTCAGGGTTTTACCAATATTGCTGATTTTTCAAAAAATGGAGGGGACCCTTATTTTGTTAAGGATACTATTCATCTAGGATGGTTAGGTTGGCTGGCTTTTGATAAGGTTGTCAATCCTTTCTTGACGGATCCGAAACCAGCTCCAGATTACAAGATGAATGATCGCTTCTTTAGCAAGGACTGGGCGACCTATGATGGGAACATCAAAGATTTCCAATAAAATGGGTTAAAAGTTTGGGATTTGAACCCAAGCTTTTTTGTTTAAATGGCGAATATTTAAGATGAAAATAGGTCAAAAGTTTCAAAATTTTTAGAAATAGCGTATAATATAAAAGAGAAAAAGAAAAGAAAGGGATTTTATAATGAACAAACGTTCTTTGTTACCTGTCTTGTCGACAGCCCTGTTAGCTCCAGCCTTCTTAGCTGGACAAGTATACGCTGAAGAAGCAACAACTCCTACAGAAAGTTCAGCTGTTGTAGAGACTCCAGCTCCTGTTGAGAGCCCTGCGGTACCGGAAACTTTGGCAACTTCAGAAGCTCCGTCAGCTCCTGTTGAATCTCCTAAAAGCGAAGAAAAAGACACCGTTATCTTGCACACCAATGATGTTCACGGTCGTATCGTAGAGGAAAAGGGAGTAATTGGTGATGCTAAGTTAGCGACTGTCATCGAGCAGGAACGCGCGAAATCAAATCAAACGACTCTCGTCGTAGATGCGGGAGACGCCTTCCAAGGTTTACCGATTTCCAACTCTACAAAGGGTGAAGCACGCGCTGAAATTCTTAATAAGATGCAGTATGATGCCATGGCAGTAGGAAATCATGAGTTTGACTTTGGTATAGACGAAGCTAAGAAATACAAGGAAATCTTGAAGTTTCCATTACTTAGTTCAAATACCTACGTCAATGGTGCCCGTCTCTTTGAAGCTTCCACAATCGTTGATAAAGATAAGACTGTGGAAGGTGATGAGTTTGTTGTAATCGGCGTGACAACACCTGAAACAGCAACCAAAACTCACCCTAAAAATGTCAAAGGGGTAACTTTTACAGATCCAATCTCTGAAGTCAATAAGGTCATCGAAGAAGTTCAAGCCAAGGCTCGTGCAGAAGGTAAGGACTACAAACACTATGTTGTGCTGGCTCACTTGGGTGTGGATACCACAACCCCAGTAGAATGGCGTGGTTCAACTTTGGCAGAAGCCTTGTCTAAAAATCCTCGTTTGAAGGGGAAACGCGTAACAGTAATCGACGGTCACTCTCATACAGTAGAATCAACGACCTATGGAGATAATGTTACCTATAACCAGACAGGAAGCTACCTTCATAATGTAGGGAAAATCACCTACAAATCACGTCAGCTTTTGGGCAATCCAACTCAGATTGCGGCTGCTGATGCTAAAAAATTACCAGCCAATCCAACAGTTGAAAAACTAGTCAAAGACATTAAACAAAAATACGATGCTGAAAATGCTGTTGAAGTCGTTTCAAACAGCCCTGTAGAACTCAATGGAGATCGTGAAAATGTTCGGGTTCGTGAAACCAACCTCGGAAACGTCGTAGCAGATTCTCTCTATCAGTATGGTCAGACAGGATTTAGCCATCCGACTGACATCGCTGTGACAAATGGTGGTGGCTTGCGTGAAACTATTGCAAAAGGCAAACCGATCACTAAAGGAAATGTCATTGCCGTTCTTCCATTTGGAAATACCATCTCACAAATCCAAGTGACGGGGCAACAAGTCTTAGATATGTTTGAAAAATCACTCGGATCTATCTTGCAGGTAGATAAGGATGGCAAGAAGGTCTTGGATGAGAACGGCCAACCATTTTTAGAGCCAAGTGGTGGTTTCTTGCAAGTTTCAGGTGTGAAGGTCTACTATGATACCAACCTACCATCAGGCAAACGTATCTTGGCAATCCAGGTTAAAAACCGTGCAACTGGTCGTTATGAACTACTGGACCTCGCAAAACCGTACTATCTTGCAACTAATGATTTCCTAGCTGCAGGTGGTGATGGCTACACTATGTTAGGTGGCGCGCGTGAAGAAGGCCCATCTATGGATGCAGCCTTTGAAGAGTATCTTAAAACCGCTGATTTGACCCAGTATGAAAAGATTAATCCGAACTCACGGACGATTTCTGTAGATTCTAAAAATTTTATCTTACCAGGGAAAGATAATGACCAGATCAGTTCTGCTAACAAACAAGACTACAAGGATTTAGTGTCTTACTTGTTAGATGGAAAAATAAATTCTGATAAAAAGCATCAACATATATATCAACATATAATAGAAGATGATACACAAATAGACCTTCGAACTAATCAAGGTCAAGAGATATCCGTTATAAAAGATGAAGTACAATCACATTCAACAGTTGGAGGAGAAACTGTTCAAGTATCGAATCAGACTACTAATGACTATACAAAGAAGGCAGTTGTTTCAGAAAAAGCCCTCCCAAATACAGGAAGTGAACGGTCCATCTTCTTGCTCTTGATGGGAATGGTAGCTGGTTTGGCAGGTATCTTATCGAGCCGAAAACCAAAGCAAAAATAGGTTAAATTTTACATCTAGAAGAGTCTAGGGAAACGTTTTTACGCCTTTTTCCCTTGACTCTTTTTTGGTTTATGATATAATTAACCAGTAAAGAATCTGTGGCTATCTATGTTTTTTACGAAAAGATAGCTAGGGAAGGAGGAACACATGAGACAGCTTGCACAGGAAATCGACAACTTTTTAAACGAGGTGATCTTGAGATCTGAGAACCAGCATGAAATTCTAATCGGGCATTGCACGAGTGACGTAGCCTTGACCAACACTCAGGAACACATCCTCATGCTCTTGTCGGAAGAATCCCTAACT
This sequence comes from uncultured Streptococcus sp., assembly GCA_900546335.1. GTDB lineage: Bacteria > Bacillota > Bacilli > Lactobacillales > Streptococcaceae > Streptococcus. The sequence goes on along the minus strand of URCN01000009.1, from coordinate 25,754 downwards.
AACTCGGAGCTAGCTCGTCGCCTTAATGTCAGTCAGGCAGCAGTGACCAAGGCTATCAAGTCTTTGGTCAAAGAGGGCATGTTAGAGACATCGAGAGACCCAAAAGATGCGCGTGTGATCTTTTACCAACTGACAGAACTAGCTCGACCAGTAGCGGCAGAACACCACCATCATCATGAACACACGCTCTCAGCCTATGAACAAGTGGCAAGTCAGTTTACTCCAAATGAACAAGAAGTTATCCAGCGGTTTTTAACTGCTTTAGTAGGAGAAATCAAATAATGCGGTATATTACAGTAGAGGACTTGTCTTTCTATTATGACAAGGAACCTGTCCTCGAGCATATCAACTACAGTGTTGATAGTGGGGAGTTTGTCACCCTGACTGGTGAAAATGGGGCTGCCAAGACGACTCTTATCAAGGCGAGTCTAGGCATCTTGCAGCCGAGATTTGGCAAGGTAACCATCTCAAAGACAAATACTCATGGGAAAAAGCTTAGGATAGCCTATCTTCCCCAGCAGATAGCCAGTTTTAATGCTGGCTTTCCAAGTACGGTTTATGAATTTGTCAAGTCGGGTCGCTATCCGCGAAAGGGCTGGTTCCGTCGTTTGAATGCCCACGATGAGGAGCATATCAAGGCTAGTCTAGACTCAGTTGGTATGTGGGAACACCGTGATAAACGGATTGGTTCCCTCTCTGGTGGGCAAAAGCAACGAGCAGTGATTGCTCGGATGTTTGCTTCTGACCCAGATATCTTTGTCTTGGATGAGCCGACAACAGGGATGGATGCAGGGAGCAAAAATGAATTTTACGAACTCATGCACCACAGTGCTCACCATCATGGCAAGGCCGTTTTGATGATTACGCATGATCCTGAGGAGGTCAGGGCCTATGCAGACCGCAATATTCACCTAGTGCGTAACCAAGACTCGCCGTGGCGTTGTTTTAACGTTCACGAAAGCGACCAGGAGGTGGACCATGCTTAGTTTGTTATCTTATGACTTCATGCAGCGGGCCTTCTTGGCGGTCATTGCCATGAGTCTCTTTTCTCCAGTTCTTGGGACCTTCCTTATCTTACGTCGTCAGAGTCTTATGAGTGATACACTCAGCCACGTTTCTTTGTCTGGTGTAGCCTTTGGTCTGGTTTTGGGGATTTCTCCAACGATTTCAACCATTGCTATTGTCTTGATTGCAGCGGTTTTTCTGGAGTATCTCCGTACGGTTTACAAGAACTTTATGGAAATCGGGACTGCCATCCTCATGTCGACAGGGCTTGCAGTCTCCCTTATCGTGATGAGTAAGGGGAAAAGTTCGAGTTCCATGAGTCTGGATCAATACCTCTTTGGTTCGATTGTGACCATTAGCCAGGAGCAGGTGATATTCCTCTTTGCCATTGCTGCGGTCGTTTTGCTCTTAACTTTCTTGTTCTTGCGACCAATGTATATCCTGACTTTTGATGAGGATACGGCCTTTGTGGATGGCTTGCCCGTTCGTACCATGTCTATCCTCTTTAACATGGTAACAGGGGTGGCTATTGCCCTTATGATTCCAGCTGCGGGAGCTCTTCTGGTGTCGACCATTATGGTTTTGCCAGCTAGTATTGCCCTTCGTCTAGGGAAAAACTTTAAATCCGTTATGTTACTAGCCAGCGCTATTGGCTTTTTGGGAATGGTGGCAGGCCTCTATATATCCTACTATGCGGAAACCCCTGCTAGCGCTAGTATCACCATTATCTTTGTAGCTGTCTTTTTGTTAGTCAGTCTACTGAAACGTTTTATCAAATAGGAGAATGAAATGAAAAAAATTAGCTTACTACTGGCTAGCCTATGTGCCTTGTTTTTAGTGGCTTGTTCCAATCAAAAGCAAGCAGATGGGAAGCTAAATATCGTGACAACCTTTTACCCTGTCTACGAATTTACCAAACAAGTCGCAGGAGATACCGCTAATGTAGAACTTCTAATCGGTGCTGGTACAGAACCTCACGAATACGAACCGTCTGCAAAGGCAGTTGCTAAAATCCAAGACGCAGATACCTTTGTCTATGAAAATGAAAATATGGAAACTTGGGTTCCAAAATTGTTAGAATCCTTGGATAAGAAAAAAGTGAAAACCATCAAGGCGACAGGTGATATGCTCCTCTTGCCAGGTGGTGAGGAAGAAGAGGAAGGGCATGATCATGGTGGTGAGGGTCACCATCACGACTACGATCCCCACGTTTGGCTTTCACCAGCACGCGCCATCAAACTGGTAGAGCATATCCGTGACAGCTTGTCAGCAGATTATCCTGATAAAAAAGAGACTTTTGAGAAGAATGCAGCTGTCTATATTGAGAAGTTACAAGCCTTGGACAAGGCCTACACAGATGGCTTGTCTCAAGCTAAACAAAAGAGCTTTGTGACCCAGCATGCTGCCTTTAACTACCTTGCCTTGGACTACGGTCTCAAGCAAGTATCCATCTCAGGTCTCTCACCAGATGCAGAACCATCAGCAGCACGTTTGGCAGAATTGACCGAGTATATCAAGAAAAACAAGATTTCTTATATCTACTTTGAGGAAAATGCCTCACAAGCCCTTGCCAATACCCTCTCAAAAGAAACGGGCGTCAAACTAGATGTGCTCAATCCGCTGGAAAGTCTAACAGAAGAAGCAACCAAGGCCGGTGAGGACTATATCTCCGTGATGGAGAAAAACCTCAAGGCTTTGAAACAAACAACAGACCAAGAAGGACCAGAAATTGAGCCAGAAAAGGAAGAAAACACCAAGACAGTTCACAATGGTTACTTTGAGGATGCAGATGTCAAAGACCGTACCTTGAGTGACTATGTAGGCAACTGGCAGTCGGTCTATCCTTTCCTTGAGGATGGAACCTTTGATCAAGTCTTTGACTACAAGGCTAAGTTGACTGGCAAGATGACTAAGGATGAGTATAAGGCTTACTATAAAAAAGGCTATCAGACAGATGTGACTAAGATCAACATCACGGACAACACTATGGAATTCATCCAAGGTGGCCAAACCAAGAAATTCACCTACAAGTATGTCGGCAAGAAAATCTTGACTTATAAGAAAGGTAATCGTGGTGTGCGCTTCCTTTTTGAAGCGACAGATGCGGACGCTGGACAGTTCAAGTATGTTCAGTTTAGCGACCACAATATCGCCCCAGTTAAGGCAGAACATTTCCATATCTTCTTTGGAGGTACTAGCCAAGAAGCCCTCTTTGAGGAGATGGACAACTGGCCAACTTACTACCCAGATAACCTATCTGGCCAAGAAATCGCCCAAGAAATGTTGGCGCATTGATGCAAGAGAAGATCCCGCAAATCTGCGGGATTTTTTGCTAGAAATGATTAGGTTGTTGGTATTATAGTACCACAGCTGTGCTGTTCACAATGTGATAAAGAAGTCATTTCCTACTGACAGATTCTAACTAGCTGGCGAATGTAAAAGCTACGATTGTACAAATTATAGAATCTTTTCAGGGGATTTAGGAAGGAATCTTAGTCATATTGACGCTGCTATCGCTTTTTGTTATAGTCAAGGGGAGAGCAGTCTCGAACAATAGCTTATTCACAGTCTGTGGATAAGTCTGAGGAAGAATGATATCTAATCCATGGTGTTGAAGGATTCTGATAATAGTTCCGTATACTAGTGACTTTCTAGAAAGCTAGTAGAAACCCTAGTACAGGGCTGTTTGATAAAGGTCTGTTTAGGGTGACAGGTGAGCTAGAGACTGAAAAAACTAGTTTTTAGGAATGCTTTCTTATCCACAAGTTGTGGATAACTTTGTGAACAAGAGAAAGAGATGTGAGATGATGACGAACATAAAACCACATGGACCATTACCAAGCCAGGCCCAGCTAGCTTATTTAGAAGATGAACTAGCTGCCTTTATCCATTTTGGTCCCAATACCTTTTATGACCAAGAATGGGGAAGTGGGCAAGAGGATCCCAAGCGTTTTAATCCGACCAAGTTGGCTGCGCGTGAATGGGTTCGGGTGCTCAAAGAAACAGGTTTTAAAAAGCTGATTTTGGTGGTCAAGCACCACGATGGCTTTGTGCTCTACCCGACAGCACATACAGATTATTCGGTCAAGGCTAGCCCTTGGAGGGATGGAAAGGGGGACTTGCTCCTTGAGGTTTCCCAAGCTGCGACTGAGTTTGACATGGATTTGGGAGTGTATTTGTCTCCTTGGGATGCTCACAGTCCCCTCTATCACGTGGGCCGAGAAGCGGACTACAATACCTATTATTTGGCTCAGTTGAAGGAAATCTTATCAAATCCCGCTTATGGGAATGCTGGGAAATTTGCCGAGGTTTGGATGGATGGTGCTAGAGGCGAAGGGGCCCAAAAAGTCAACTATGAGTTTAAGACCTGGTTTGAAACCATTCGTGACTTGCAGGGCGATTGTTTGATTTTCTCAACTGAGGGAACTAGTATTCGCTGGATAGGCAATGAACGGGGCTATGCAGGGGATCCCTTGTGGCAAAAAGTCAAGCCAGATCAGTTGGGGACAGAGGCTGCATTAGATTATCTACAGCACGGTGATCCCTTTGGGACGCTATTTTCAATCGGTGAGGCAGATGTTTCTCTTCGGCCGGGCTGGTTTTACCATGAGGATCAGGACCCCAAGTCTCTCGAGGAGTTGGTCGAGATTTATTTTCACTCGGTAGGGCGGGGAACTCCACTATTGCTTAATATCCCACCAAACCAAGATGGACTCTTTGACGAAAAGGATATCCGGCGACTGTATGAATTTGCTGTCTACCGTGACGAACTCTATAAAGAGGATTTGGCTTTGGGAGCCAAGGTATCTGGTCTGGCTCTATCATCAGACTTTGCTTGTCATCATCTGACAGATGAACTGGAGGCTAGTTCTTGGGCAAGTGATGCAGAGTTGCCAATCCAATTAGAGCTCGATTTAGGGGCACCTAAAACTTTTGATGTGATCGAGCTGAGAGAAGATTTGAAGCTGGGGCAACGCATCGCCGCTTTCCGTGTTCAGGTAGAGTTGGATGGTGTCTGGCAGGAGTTTGGCTCTGGTTATACTGTTGGCTACAAACGTCTCTTACGAGGATCAGTCGTTGAGGCGCAGAAGATACGCGTGACCATTACAGAGGTACAGGCTTTGCCTTTGTTGACCAAGATTTCACTCTATAAAACACCTACCTTGTCGAAAAAAGAAACTGTTCAGCAACTAGAGTTTTCAGAAAAAAGTTTGACTGTGACCAAGGGAGAAAATGTCCACTTTACAGTGAAGCGCATAGAATCTAGCAGTCCTTTAGAAGCTAAGATTTCGATTCAACCAGGGACGGGTGTGCATGGTGTCGTTTATCGGGACGAGATTCAAGTCCTTGCGTTTCAAGCTGGCGAAACTGAAAAAAGGCTAACGCTACCAACCTTGTATTTTGCAGGAGATAAAAGCTTAGATTTTTATCTGAATTTGACGGTAGATGGGCAGCTGGTTGACCAGCTTCAGGTCCAAGTTTCATAAAAGAAGAACCTTTGCATCGCGCAAAGGTTCTTTTGGTTAGGAGTGATTTGGTAGCCAGCTGAGGGTGAAGGTCAGTTGCTCAGCTTTCAAGAGGTCTTGGTGTTGGATGCTAGATACTGGGGTCTGGTCCAATCGACATTCTTTGACAAAGTTGAAATGGCTGTGGTTTTGCTCAGCATGGATATCCAGCCATTTCTTTGCTTTAGCTAGGTAGAGACGGAGATGATCAAAGAGGGGAATTCCGAGGTCATAGCTTGGTTTTCCTGGACAGGTCGGGTAGAATCCAAGAGCTGACCAGATATACCAGGCAGAGAGACTGCCATTGTCCTCGTCGCCAGGGTAGGCATCCCAGCTTGGTTTGAAGGCCTTCTGACGCAGCGTCTTGATGAGAAGAGCTGTATAGTCAGGGTAGTCGCTGTAGCGGAAGAGATAAGGAATGTGGAAGCTAGGCTGGTTGGAAATGGCGATTTGTCCAAAAGGAGCAGTAGCCATCTCGCTCATCTCATGAATCTCGTAACCATAGCCTGTCGTCTCAAAGAGAGGAGCGTCCTGACAGGCTTTCAAAAGATAGTGGCTGAAGGCTTCTTTTCCGCCCATCAGTTGGATTAAGCCTGGGATGTCGTGAAGGACGTCTAAAGTCGCTTGAATGGCAGAGCATTCGGCGTAGTCTCGTCCCCAACTATAAGGAGAAAAGTCAGGGCGGAAATTGCCTTGGCTATCTCGCGCTCTCATGTAGCCCGTCTCGGCGTCAAAGAGATGGCGGTAATTCTGCGATGCGACCTTATAAGTCTGGGCGATGTCATTCTGACCAAGCTTTTCGGCACAGCTGGCGATACAAAAGTCGCTATAGGCATAGTCAAGGGTGTGACTGACGCTTTCGTGGTGGTCGGTTGAAAGATAACCTAATTCTTGGTATTGAGCTAAACCGTGGCGACCGTTGATGCCAAGAGGATCGGACTTGGTGGCTGTCTCCAGCATGGCTTGGAGGAGCTCTTCTTCCAATTCTGGAGCCATATCCTTGCAGGCACTATCTGCGATAATGCCGTCTAAAAGGGTGCCTGGCATCATGCCACGTTCATCTGGGGCTAGCCATTTTGGGAGGAATCCAGTATCGCGATAGCTATTGAGGAAACCTTCTAAAAAGCGGTGATAGTGTTCCGGTATGATAAGAGCAAAGAGGGGGAAGGTAGTGCGGAAGGTATCCCAGAAACCATTGTTGCTAAAGAGGACACCAGGCTTGACAGTGCCAGAAGTCAGGTCCATATGGATGGCCTGCCCTGACTCGTTCACCTCATAAAATGTCTGTGGGAAAAGGAAGAGTCTGTAGAGGCAGTGATCAAAGAAGGTTCGGTCGGCTTCCCCTGTCTCCACGATATCAAAACGATGGAGGAGGTTTTCCCAGTCCGCTTTCGCACTTGCTTTACAGCTATCAAAGTCAGTTTGAGGTAGATTAAGCAGAGCTTGAGAAGGCGAGATGAAAGAAGTTGCTAGTTGAATCTCGGCTTGACTACTTGCTAAGTCAATTCGCCAGTCTCCACTTTCTTGGCTGACAGCAAGAATATCCGTGTTCATTTGTAGGGCAGTAAAGAGTATCAGCGGATTTTTGTTTGTCTCTGTTTTTCCCTCTTGACGCAGGGCAAGAGTCCGCTTATCTATTTGTTCTACTGTCAGTTCATCTGCTACGTGAAGATAGAGGGAGAGGGCTTTGCCTTGCTTTTGCTCCAAACGAATAGAAGCGCCATAGCATGTCGGTGTGAGCTGGGTTTCAATCTGATAGCGCAGGGAGAAAATCTTCAGATAATGAGGTTGGAAAGAGGCCTTATCCCTATCATAGGAGGATTGACGGTGAAAGAGGCTATCTCCCCCAAGCTGGCCGGTGACAGGTGTCAGAAGCAGCCAAGAGTAGTCGCCAATCCAAGGACTGGGTTGGTGGGTTAATCGAATTCCTTGAAAGATGGGCAGATGCGGATCGAAGAACCAAGCTCCCTCCTGGTCACTGGTCTGGGGCACAAAGTAATTCATCCCAAAAGGAACGCCCGTGTAGGGCAGGGTATTTCCTCGAGAAAAGGCATGCTTGCTAGCAGTCCCAAAGCGGGTATCGATGGTTTCAAGTAGTGGTTTCATAGTCTTTCCTTTAGCTGTTTTTCTACATTATATCAGAAAAATGAGACCTTTAGAGATGGGGTTCGAAAGTAAGCAATTTTGTAGAAAAATGACTATCATTTGTGTATGTATTTTCTGTCTCAAAAACTATATACTGAACATGAAACTTGTTTGAAAGAGGAAACTGCACGATGATTTATTCGAAAGAAATTGTTAGAGAATGGCTGGATGAAGTAGCAGAGCGGGCTAAGGACCATCCGGAGTGGGTGGATGTCTTTGAGCGTTGCTATACAGACACCTTGGACAATACGGTTGAGATCCTAGAAGATGGTTCAACCTTTGTACTCACAGGGGATATTCCTGCCATGTGGCTTCGGGATTCGACAGCCCAACTTAGACCCTACCTGCATGTGGCAAAAAAAGATCCTCTCTTGCGTCAGACCATTGCAGGTTTGGTCAAGCGTCAAATGACCCTAGTACTCAAAGATCCTTATGCCAACTCCTTTAACATTGAGGAAAACTGGAAGGGCCACCACGAGACTGACCATACCGACCTTAATGGTTGGATTTGGGAACGCAAGTATGAGGTGGACTCGCTTTGCTATCCTTTGCAGTTGGCTTATCTCCTTTGGAAAGAGACTGGCGAGACCAGTCAGTTTGATGAGACTTTTGTCGCAGCGACCAAGGAAATTCTTCATCTATGGACAGTGGAGCAAGACCACAAGAACTCTCCTTATCGTTTTGTCCGTGATACGGACCGCAAGGAAGACACCTTGGTAAATGATGGATTTGGACCTGACTTTGCAGTGACAGGTATGACCTGGTCAGCTTTCCGACCGAGTGATGACTGCTGTCAGTATAGCTATTTGATTCCGTCCAATATGTTTGCGGTAGTAGTCTTGGGTTATGTTCAAGAAATCTTTGCAGAACTAGACCTAGCTGATAGCCAAAACATCGTGGAAGACGCTAAACATCTGCAAGCAGAGATCCAAGAAGGTATCGAAAACTACGCTTATACCACCAATAGTAAGGGCGAAAAGATTTACGCCTTTGAAGTGGATGGTTTAGGCAATGCTAGTATTATGGATGACCCAAATGTACCAAGTTTGTTGGCGGCGCCTTATCTGGGCTATTGCGACATTGAAGACGAAGTGTATCAAGCCACACGCAGCACCATTCTAAGCCCTGAAAATCCATATTTCTACCAAGGAGAATACGCTAGTGGTCTTGGAAGTTCTCATACCTTCTATCGCTATATCTGGCCCATTGCCCTCTCTATCCAAGGCTTGACAACAAGAGATAAGGCAGAGAAGAAATTCTTGCTCGATCAGCTCGTTGCCTGCGATGGTGGCACAGGTGTCATGCATGAAAGCTTCCACGTGGACGACCCAACGCTTTACTCACGTGAATGGTTCTCTTGGGCCAACATGATGTTTTGTGAATTGGTTTTGGATTATCTAGATATTCGCTAGTCAGTTCTTTAGTTAGATAGAAATAAAAATTTAAGTTAGAATGAGGTTTTACTTCATGGAAAATGTTGTCGTACATATTATCTCACACAGTCACTGGGACCGTGAGTGGTACTTGCCTTTTGAAAGCCACCGTATGCAGTTGGTGGAGTTATTTGACAATCTTTTTGACCTTTTTGAAAATGATCCTGAGTTCAAGAGCTTCCACTTGGATGGTCAAACCATTGTCCTTGATGACTACTTGGAAATTCGTCCTGAAAATCGCGACAAAGTCCAAGGTTACATCGACCAAGGCAAACTCAAAATTGGTCCCTTTTACATCTTGCAAGATGACTACTTGATTTCCAGCGAAGCCAATGTTCGCAATACCTTGATTGGTCAAGCAGAATGTGCAAAATGGGGCAAATCAATCCAGATTGGTTACTTCCCAGATACCTTTGGAAATATGGGACAAGCGCCTCAAATCCTTCAAAAATCAGGTATTCACGTGGCAGCCTTTGGCCGCGGTGTCAAGCCGATTGGATTTGACAACCAAGTCCTCGAAGACGAGCAGTTTACTTCTCAGTTTTCAGAAATGTACTGGCAGGGTGCGGACGGAAGTCGTGTTCTCGGTATCCTCTTTGCCAACTGGTACAGTAATGGGAATGAAATCCCTGTTGATAAGGATGAAGCACTGGCCTTTTGGAAACAAAAATTGTCAGACGTGCGTGACTACGCTTCGACCAACCAATGGTTGATGATGAACGGATGTGACCACCAGCCTGTGCAGCGAAATCTGAGTGAAGCCATTCGTGTGGCAAATGAACTCTTCCCAGATGTGACCTTTGTGCATAGTTCCTTTGATGACTACATCCACGCAGTAGAAAGTGCCCTACCGGAGCAGTTATCTACGGTCACAGGTGAGTTGACCAGTCAAGAAACAGACGGTTGGTACACACTTGCCAACACTTCTTCTTCACGGATTTACCTCAAACAAGCCTTCCAAGAAAATAGCAACCTGCTAGAACAAGTAGTGGAACCATTGACTGTCATCACTGGTGGACATAACCACAAGGACCAGTTGACCTATGCTTGGAAAGTCCTTCTACAAAATGCGCCCCATGATAGTATCTGTGGCTGTAGTATTGACGAAGTTCACCGTGAGATGGAAACACGTTTTGCCAAGGTCAACCAAGTCGGAAACTTCGTTAAGACCAATCTTCTCAACGAGTGGAAGGGTAAAATTGCAACCCAGGAAGCTCAAAGCGACCATCTCTTTACCGTCATCAATACAGGCTTGCATGACAAGGTTGATACTGTCAGCACAGTGATTGATGTGGCGACTTGTGATTTTAAAGAATTGCACCCAACAGAAGGCTATAAGAAAATGGCAGCCTTGACCTTGCCAAGCTACCGTGTCGAAGACTTGGAAGGGCATGCTGTAGAAGCGAAAATCGAAGATCTAGGAGCTAATTTTGAGTATGATTTGCCAAAAGACAAGTTCCGTCAGGCTCGTATCGCTCGACAAGTGCGCGTGACAGTGCCTGTTCATCTGGCACCTCTCTCTTGGACAACCTTCCAATTACTTGAAGGAGAACAAGAAGGCCGTGACGGTATTTACCAAAATGGAGTAATTGATACGCCATTTGTAACGGTCAGTGTGGATGAAAACATCACGGTCTACGACAAGACAACTCATGAAGCGTATGAAGATATTATTCGCTTTGAAGACCGTGGTGACATCGGAAATGAGTACATCTATTTCCAACCAAAAGGAACAGAGCCTATCTACGCAGAACTCAAAGGCTGTGAAGTCTTGGAAAATACAGCTCGTTTTGCCAAGATCTTGCTCAAGCATGAATTGACAATTCCAGTAAGTGCAGACGAAAAACTGGATGGAGAACAAAGAGGCATCATCGAGTTTATGACGCGTGAAGCTGGACGCTCAGAAGAACTGACAAGCATTCTTCTTGAAACAGAGATGACCGTCTTTGTTGACAATCCACAAATCCGCTTCAAGACTCGCTTTACTAACACAGCCAAGGACCACCGTATCCGTCTCTTGGTTAAGACTCATAACACACGTCCAAGCAATGCCTCTGAAAGCATCTATGAGGTGGTGACACGACCAAACAAACCAGCTGCTTCTTGGGAAAATCCTGAAAATCCACAACACCAACAAGCCTTTGTCAGCCTTTATGATGATGAAAAAGGAGTGACGGTGGCAAATAAAGGACTGCACGAGTATGAAATCCTTGGCGACGATACCATTGCAGTGACCATCATTCGTGCTTCAGGTGAGCTAGGTGACTGGGGTTACTTCCCGACACCAGAGGCTCAGTGTTTGCGTGAGTTTGAAGTCGAGTATGCTCTCGAATGCCACCAAGCACAAGAACGCTTCTCAGCCTTCCGGCGCGCCAAAGCCTTCCAAACACCATTCACTAGTCTTCAAGTTGCTAAACAAGAAGGAAGTGTTGCTGCGACTGGTAGCCTCTTGAGTCATGCGGCACTTAGCTTACCACAAGTTTGCCCAACAGCCTTTAAAGTGGCGGAAAATGAAGAAGGATATGTACTCCGTTACTACAATATGAGTCAAGAAAATGTGCGTATATCAGAACACCAACAAACCATTCTTGACTTACTTGAGCGACCATATCCAGTTCATTCAGGACTATTGGCTCCACAAGAAATTCGCACAGAATTGATTAAAAAAGAAGACATTTAACAGTTTTAAAGTGTTTGATAACTAATACTATGAGATAGAAAGGAAGGGCGAAAGAGTAAGGATTAACTACTGATTCGCCCCTTTTTTGGTGAAAATATGATGATTGCAACCATTGATATTGGAGGAACTGGGATTAAGTTTGCCAGTCTGACTCCTGATGGAAAAATACTAGATAAGACAAGTACGCCGACGCCAGAAAACTTGGAGAATTTACTGACTTGGCTAGACAAATGCTTGGCAGAGAAAGATTATAAGGGCATTGCCATGAGCGTTCCAGGCGCGGTCAATCAAGAAACAGGTGTGATTGAGGGGATCAGTGCTGTGCCTTACATCCATGGCTTTTCTTGGTATGAAGCTCTTGCCCATCACAAGCTACCCGTCCATCTAGAAAATGATGCCAACTGTGTTGGACTTAGTGAACTGCTGGCTCACCCAGAGATTGAAAATGCAGCCTGTGTCGTGATTGGGACAGGAATCGGCGGTGCCATGATTATCAATGGCAAGCTTCACCGAGGTCGCCACGGCTTGGGAGGAGAGTTTGGCTACATGACAACCATTACACCAGCAGAAAAGCTCAATAACTGGTCGCAACTAGCATCTACAGGGAACATGGTTCGATACGTAATTGAAAAATCTGGTCAGACTGACTGGGATGGTCGCAAGATTTACCAAGAGGCTGCGGCTGGAAGTGTCCTTTGCCAAGAAGCTATTGAACGCATGAACCGTAATCTGGCTCAAGGTTTGCTCAATATCCAGTATCTGATCGATCCAGATGTCATTAGTCTGGGAGGCTCTATCAGTCAAAATCCAGATTTTATCCAAGGCGTCAAAAAAGCTGTTGATGCATTTGTTGAAACCTATGAAGAATACACGGTCGCACCAGTTATCCAAGCTTGCACCTATCATGCAGATGCCAATCTCTATGGTGCCCTTGTCAACTGGTTGCAGGAGGAAAACCAATGGTAATTTTTACAGGACTTAGTCCCAAACAAGAGCAAGCATTAGAGTTGCTTAAAAAGCATATTTCTCTACCAGATGTAGAAGTGGCAGTCGCTCAGTCTGACCAAGCCTCTATCTCTATCAAGGGTGAGGATGGCCACTATCAACTGACTTATCGCAAACCTCATCAACTTTACCGTGCCTTGTCCTTATTGGCAACAGCTCTAGTAGAAGGTGATAAGGTAGAGATTGAAGAACAGGCTGCTTACGAAGAGTTGACCTACATGGCAGACTGTTCCCGAAATGCAGTTCTAAATGTCGCTTCTGCCAAACAGATGATTGAAGTTCTGGCTCTTATGGGCTACTCAACCTTTGAGCTTTATATGGAAGACACCTACCAGATTGAGAGGCAGCCATACTTTGGTTACTTCCGTGGCGCCTATTCAGCAGAGGAGTTGAAGGAAATCGAATCCTATGCCCAGCAGTTTGACATGACCTTTGTGCCCTGTATCCAGACCTTGGCTCACCTGTCGGCCTTCGTTAAATGGGGCGTTAAGGAAGTGCAAGAACTCCGTGATGTGGAGGATATTCTCCTTATCGGCGAAGAAAAGGTTTATGACCTGATTGATGGGATGTTTGCCACTCTATCTAAACTGCAGACTCGCAAGGTCAATATCGGGATGGACGAAGCCCACTTGGTTGGTTTGGGACGCTACCTCATCTTGAACGGTGTTGTGGACCGTAGTCTCCTCATGTGCCAACACTTGGAGCGCGTGCTGGATATTGCTGACAAGTATGGTTTCCACTGCCAGATGTGGAGTGATATGTTCTTTAAACTCATGTCAGCAGATGGCCAGTACGATCGCGATGTGGAAATTCCTGAGGAAACTCGTGTCTACCTAGACCGTCTCAAAGATCGTGTAACCTTGGTTTACTGGGATTATTATCAGGACAGCGAAGAAAAGTACAATCGTAATTTCCACAATCACCACAAGATTAGCCAAGATATCGCCTTTGCAGGTGGTGCTTGGAAGTGGATCGGTTTCACACCCAACAACCATTTCAGCCGTCTCATCGCTATGGAGGCCAATAAAGCCTGTCGTGCCAATGACATCAAAGAAGTTATCGTGACGGGTTGGGGGGACAATGGTGGCGAGACAGCTCAGTTTTCTATCCTACCAAGTCTGCAAATCTGGGCAGAACTCAGCTACCGCAATGACTTAGACCGTTTGTCTACTCATTTCCAGACCAATACAGGTCTATCAGTTGAGGATTTCATGCAGATTGACCTAGCTAATCTCTTGCCAGACTTGCCGGATAATCTCAGTGGTATCAATCCCAACCGCTATGTTTTTTATCAGGATGTTCTTTGCCCGATTCTTGACCAGCACATGACACCTGAACAGGACAAGCCACACTTCGCTCAGGCTGCTGAGACGCTTGCTGAAATCAAAGAAAAAGCTGGCGCCTACTCTTATCTCTTTGAAACTCAGGCCCAGTTGAACCAGATTTTAAGTAGTAAAGTGGATGTGGGACGACGCATTCGTCAGGCCTACCAAACAAACGATAAAGAAAGCCTGCAAGCAATCGCTAGACAAGAATTACCAAAACTTAGAAGCCAAATCGAACACTTCCATGCCCTCTTTAGCCACCAATGGCTGAAAGAAAATAAGGTCTTTGGCTTGGATACGATCGATATCCGTATGGGCGGACTCTTGCAACGCATCAAACGCGCAGAAAGCCGCATCGAGGCTTATCTGGCAAGACAAATTGAGCGCATTGACGAGCTAGAAGTTGAAATCCTACCATTTACTGACTTCTACGCAGACAAGGATTTCGCAGCCACCACAGCTAACCAGTGGCACACCATTGCGACAGCTTCAACGATTTATACGACATAGGCGTTTATCACAAACAATTAAACATCTCCTTTTAAATACATGGAGATGTTTTTTGATTTCGAGATAGGGAAGGAGTATAATGAAAGTATAAGGATAGTTTGGAGGTATGACCATGAAAAAGTTACTACTGGTCCTAGGTGCTAGTATGCTAGTCTTATCCGCCTGCCACAGAGCAACAGAGGACGGCGTAACTAGTCCGTCAATACCAAGGGAGCAACAAACCAAGGAAACAACCAACTATTTTCACTATTTAGCAGATTCCTATCAAAAGGCTCTTTCGCACGAAAAAGAAGTCAAGGCTGCAACTGTTCAATCACCGATGGCTGCCACAGTTGCAGCCATGGAAGAACTACAGTTATCTAATCCGACTGATCAAGCCTTGATTATGAAGAACTACTCAGATTTTCAGAAGCTAATCCAATACAATACCGAAAAGTGGGAGGAAGAGTTTGCAAGCTGGACTTCTTCTATGGGGCAGTCCTATCATAGACTAGAGCATACAAACTTTGATGAAAAGAATGACCTCATCAAAAAATTAGAAACAACAACTGTCTCTCAGAAAAGTGTCAAATGGAATGTTTTTGGAGTATCGAGTGACAATGCCTATGATTACTTGGTTTTGGATGCCTACTATGACAATCAGGACAAACATTTCTACCTATTTACATTGAAGGATGGGCAAGCACAGGTCTTGCATACCGATAAGACACTGGAAACTATCCCTACTGCAAATTTTGAAGAGACTGAGAATACAGACTTAGCGCAACGTTTTAAGGAATTTCTATTAAAAACAAGTGTAACTACAGAGAGCGAGTCAGATACAGATAATAGTTCTTTAATAGACAAGATAAAAACGGCCATGGAATCCTATTCGGATAGTAAAGGTGAAAGATTTAAGTCAACTAACTTAGCAACATATGGTCACTACTATGGACTAGCAGTGCCAGACCAGATAATGCAATTTGGACAAGTAGATGGGGTGAATTATACTTTTAAATGGTATGGGTATAGTGCAGGTTCAGGTTCTGGGCGGTTTGAAATCCTAGCTTGCTATGTGAATGAAGCAGAGACAGAGGTGATTCTCTTTGGCTACAAGGATGGTAATCCTGCTCTTTTACACACCGAAGGAAGACCAGAGATTGATAAAAATGAATCAGGGGCTATCATAAATGCCCAGGTTCATTTTGTCGAGTTTCATCACCCAATATTAGAACAAGTTTTCAATTAGTAAAGAGGAAATACATTTATCGTATGCAGAGTGTTTCTCGTGAAACCTATTTCTTATAAAAAACTTCTCCACATAAAATAATTTGTGGAGTTTTTTCTATAATTAGTAGTTTAACCTAGCCTTCAAATAGGAGTATACTAATAATGTAATCGTTATCAAACCTAAAAATTCGATGAAATCAGTTTTTAGGAATAAAAAGGGAGGAAATTATGAAAAAGTTTTCAAAGACCTTGAGAGATAACTGGATCTTTCTCTTGATGGTTTTACCAGGGGCTCTCTGGCTGATTCTATTCTTTTACATTCCAGTATTTGGGAATGTGGTCGCCTTTAAAGACTACCATATGACCAGTAATGGTTTCATAGATAGTATTGTGAATAGTAAATGGGTCGGGTTAGATAATTTCAGATTCTTGTTCAGTTCAAAAGATGCCTTTATCATCACTCGAAATACCGTTCTCTACAATCTTGGCTTTATCTTTATCGGTTTGATTGTATCAGTAGGGATTGCCATCATCCTCAGCGAGCTCCGCTCTAAGAGAATGGTTAAAATTTTCCAAACGTCTATGTTGTTCCCTTACTTCCTGTCATGGGTTATCATCAGTTTCTTTACAGATGCCTTCCTAAACATTGACAAAGGGGTCTTCAACCATTTCCTAACATCCATTGGCATGAAGGAAGTCAACTTCTACGCTGACTTAGGCATTTGGCCATACCTTCTCCTTTTCCTAGGTATTTGGAAAGGCTTTGGATATAGCAGTGTCATGTACTATGCGACAATCATGGGAATTGACCCAACCTACTACGAAGCAGCAACAGTGGACGGGGCTAGCAAGTGGCAACGCATTCGCAACGTAACCATTCCTCAGTTGACTCCACTTGTGACAGTCTTGACCATCCTTGCAGTCGGAAATATCTTCCGTGCGGACTTTGGTCTTTTCTACCAAATCCCACACAATGCTGGTCAGCTTTATAATGTAACCAACGTTTTGGATGTATATGTCTTTAATGGTTTGACTCAGACAGCAGATATCGGTATGGCTTCAGCAGCCGGTCTTTACCAATCCGTTGTCGGTTTGATTCTGGTTATCCTATCAAACTTACTTGCAAGACGAGTCGATCCAAATTCAGCACTATTCTAGAAAGGAGGAAAGCATGGCAGAAAAAATTAAAAAAGCAAAAATTGATAATGTCGGCATTCACTCCTTTAGTAAGAAGGCAGATATCTTCTTCAGTATTATTTCTGGATTGATTGCTCTCTCTTGTATCTTGCCCTTTATCTTTGTCATCATGATTTCCATCACAGATGAAAAGAGCATCCTTCAACATGGATATAGCTTTTTCCCATCACAGTTTGGATTAGACGGATTCCAGTTCCTAGCTCAGTTTAAAGATAAGATATTACAAGCGCTCTTTATCTCAGTATTTGTAACCGTAGTCGGAACAGTGACCAACGTCTTCATCACAACCACTTATGCCTACGCCATTTCACGGACAACCTTTAAGTACCGCAGATTCTTTACGATCTTTGCCCTTCTTAGTATGTTGTTCAATGCTGGTTTGGTACCAGGTTATATCGTGGTCACTCGTTTGCTTCAACTGGGTGACACAGTTTGGGCCTTGATTGTTCCAATGCTTCTCTCACCATTTAATATCATCTTGATGCGTTCCTTCTTCAAGAAGACCATTCCAGAAGCCATTCTCGAATCTGCTCGTATTGATGGTGCCAGTGAAGCTCGGATCTTCTTCCAGATCTGTTTGCCATTGTCACTTCCAGGTATCGCAACTATCACGCTTTTGACAGCTCTTGGTTTCTGGAACGACTGGTTCAACGCCCTTCTTTATATCAAGAGTGACAACTTGTATCCATTGCAATATTTGCTCATGCAAATCCAGCAAAATATGGACTACATTGCAAAAGCAGTCGGCCTATCTGGCCAACTGGGAGTCGCTCTTCCAAAAGAAACAGGTCGTATGGCCATGGTTGTTGTTGCAACCCTTCCAATCGCGATTCTGTATCCATTCTTCCAACGCTACTTTGTTAAAGGTTTGACCATCGGTGGTGTGAAAGAATAGCACTTGCTGAGAAACACCGTTTCTCTCTCCCCAACTTCATCTTAGTGACTGAAGTTACAAATCATTAAATCGTTTATAAGTTTAAAAATAAAAAAAGGAGTTTTTATCATGAAAAACTGGAAAAAATATGCTTTTGCATCTGCTAGCGTAGTCGCTTTGGCTGCTGGTCTTGCTGCTTGTGGAAACCTTACAGGTAACAACAAAAAAGCTGCAGATACTACTTCAGGTGAAAAACCTGTAATCAAAATGTACCAAATCGGTGACAAACCAGACAACTTGGATGAATTGCTAGAAAATGCAAACAAAATCATCGAAGAAAAAGTCGGTGCTAAATTGGATATCCAATACCTCGGATGGGGTGACTATGATAAGAAAATGTCAGTTATCACATCATCTGGTGAAAACTATGATATCGCATTTGCATCTAACTATGTCGTAAATGCTCAAAAAGGTGCTTATGCTGACTTGACAGAATTGTATAAAAAAGAAGGAGCAGAGCTTTACAAAGCACTTGACCCAGCTTACATCAAAGGGAACACTGTAAACGGTAAGATCTATGCAGTACCAGTTGCAGCTAACGTTGCATCATCTCAAAACTTTGCCTTCAACGGAACTCTTCTTGCTAAATACGGTATCGATATTTCAGGTGTAACTTCATACGAAACACTTGAGCCAGTCTTGAAACAAATCAAAGAAAAAGCTCCAGACGTAGTACCATTTGCGGTTACGAAGAACTTTATCCCATCTGATAACTTTGACTACCCAGTACCAAACGGACTTCCATTTGTTATTGACCTTGAAGGAGACACTACTAAGATCGTAAACCGTTACGAAGTGCCTCGTTTCAAAGAACACTTGAAGACTCTTCACAAATTCTATGAAGCTGGATACATTCCAAAAGACGTAGCAACAAGCGACACTTCATTTGACCTTCAACAAGATACTTGGTTCGTTCGTGAAGAAACAGTAGGACCAGCTGACTACGGTAACAGCTTGCTCTCACGCGTTGCTAACAAAGACATCCAAATCAAACCAATCACTAACTTTATCAAGAAAAACCAAACAACACAAGTTGCCAACTTTGTTATCTCAAACAACTCTAAGAACAAAGAAAAATCAATGGAAGTGTTGAATCTCTTGAACACAAACCCAGAACTCTTGAACGGTCTTGTTTACGGTCCAGAAGGTAAGAACTGGGAAAAAATTCAAGGTAAAGAAAACCGTGTACGCGTCCTTGATGGCTACAAAGGAAATACTCACATGGGTGGATGGAACACTGGTAACAACTGGATTCTTTACATCAACGAAAACGTTACAGACCAACAAATCGAAGATTCTAAGAAACAATTGGCAGAAGCTAAAGAATCTCCAGCACTTGGATTCATCTTTAACACTGACAATGTGAAATCTGAAATCTCAGCAATTTCTAACACAATGCAACAATTCGATACAGCTATCAACACTGGTACTGTAGACCCAGATAAAGCTATCCCAGAATTGATGGAAAAATTGAAATCTGAAGGTGCCTACGAAAAAGTATTGAACGAAATGCAAAAACAATACGACGAATTCTTGAAAAACAAAAAATCATAAGAACGATTGATTTCGTGTATTCATTCCTAATTCCTAAAAATGTGATCACTGCCTTCCTTAGTTCTCTAGGGGAGGTAGTGATTTTTAGGATGTAAAAATGAAAACAGTGATTCTGAGGGTTTATGCGATGTGATACACATACATCTATAGGGGATTTATTATGAAAAAATATCGTCTTCTTTTCAAAATGAGTGCTGTCTTCTCTTACCTATTTTTCGTATTTGGCCTTTCCCAGCTGACGCTTATTGTCCAAAACTATTGGCAATTTTCTTCCCAGATTGGCAATTTCTTCTGGATTCAAAATATCTTGAGTTTGCTATTTATCGGAGTCATGATTTGGATTCTGGTTAAGACAGGCCATGGTTATCTCTTTCGCATTCCAAGAGAAAAATGGCTTTGGTATTCGATTTTGACAGTATTAGTGGTAGTGCTCCAGATCTTTTTTAACGTTCAGACAGCTAAACATGTTCAGTCAACTGCTGAAGGTTGGGCTGTATTGATTGGTTATAGTGGGACTAACTTTGCAGAGCTAGGTATCTATATAGCCCTGTTCTTTCTGGTTCCACTGATGGAAGAGTTAATCTATAGAGGATTACTGCAACACGCCTTTTTTAAAGATTCGAGATTTGCTCTTGATTTGCTTCTTCCGTCCATTTTATTTGCTCTCCCTCATTTTTCAAACTTTCCTAGTCTGTTAGATATCTTCGTCTTTGCAACAGTTGGAATCATCTTTGCTGGTTTGACCCGCTATACCAAGAGCATCTATCCTTCCTATGCAGTGCATGTGATCAATAATATTGTAGCGACCTTGCCATTTTTGCTGACTTTTTTACATAGGGTGTTTGGGTAAAATATTAGCATGAGAGTTAGGGATTATAGTTTTTCAATTTATAAGCGAATTTCAGGAGGAAAATGAGTATGACACCATTAAAATGGTTCGATGGAGGTAGAGAAAGGCGTTGTGAAGCGATGACCATCATTGATCATCTATTGGAAGATATAAAGGCTGCGCCTCAACTTACTCCCTTGAAAAATCAGTTAGTGATTTATCAAAAACGATTAAAGGACGATGGAACCTCTACTCCATTTATTCTGAGCCAAATGAATGTTGACATCTCACGTGTGTTGATTGATAACAAGCTAAGTTTGTCAGAAAGTCAAGCTAAGCAAGTCAAAAAATTGAGAGAATTATCTGCGATTCGCTATGGTTACTGATGAAGTGCAGGGGTAGGACTCTTTCTACAATTTCCGGTCAAATAAATTGCATTCGTTTTCCCAAGTGGGTATACTAGTATAGTTGAATGAAAAATTCTGAAAATTTAAGAATAGAAAAGAGAACAAATCTTATGGCAAAAGATATTCGTGTCTTACTTTACTACCTCTATACTCCAATTGAAAACGCAGAGCAATTTGCGGCAGACCACCTGGCTTTCTGTAAATCAATCGGCCTCAAAGGCCGTATCCTAGTCGCTGACGAGGGGATTAACGGGACGGTTTCAGGTGACTACGAAACAACTCAAAAATACATGGACTACGTTCACAGCCTCCCAGGTATGGAAGACCTCTGGTTCAAGATTGACGAAGAAAATGAACAAGCCTTCAAGAAGATGTTTGTTCGCTACAAGAAAGAAATTGTCCACCTTGGTTTGGAAGACAACGATTTTGACAACGATATCAACCCACTTGAAACAACAGGTGCTTACTTGTCTCCAAAAGAGTTCAAAGAAGCCCTTCTTGACGAAGATACAGTGGTTCTTGACACACGTAACGATTATGAGTACGACCTAGGACATTTCCGTGGGGCTATCCGCCCAGACATCCGCAACTTCCGTGAGTTGCCACAATGGGTCCGTGACAACAAGGAAAAATTCATGGACAAACGTGTCGTGGTTTACTGTACAGGTGGAGTTCGCTGTGAGAAATTCTCAGGCTGGATGGTCCGTGAAGGCTACAAAGATGTCGGCCAATTGCACGGAGGAATCGCAACCTATGGTAAAGACCCAGAAGTCCAAGGCGAGCTTTGGGATGGGAAAATGTACGTCTTTGACGAGCGTATCGCCGTTGATGTCAACCATGTTAACCCAACCATCGTAGGGAAAGACTGGTTTGATGGAACACCATGTGAACGCTATGTCAACTGTGGCAATCCCTTCTGTAACCGTCGTATCCTAACATCAGAAGAAAATGAAGACAAGTACCTTCGTGGATGCTCACACGAGTGCCGTGCTCACCCACGCAACCGCTATGTTTCAGAAAATGAATTGACACAAGCAGAAGTAATCGAGCGCCTAGCAGCTATCGGTGAAAGCTTGGATCAAGTCGCTACTGTATAACATCAAACAGTCCTTAGGGGCTGTTTTTCTATGCTTTATATCTAAAAAACTAAAGTTTGTTTCTGTATCTTTCAGGAAAATAGATTATACTATGTGTAAACGATTTCAAAGGAGGCCAGTTATGGCGAAAACATTTTTTATCCCAAATAAAGAAAGCATCCTAGGACAACAGGAGGTCTTGACTGCCAAGTCCATCTTGGCCTTGGTGGAGGGCTTGGAGTCACACAGTTATGATGCGGTCTATCTCCGTCAGCCACTCAATCGTCTCGAGTATATCGAGTGTGGGATTGTAGGCCAGTCGCAATTTCTCTTCAAGGTCAACTATGCGGATAGCCGAAAAGGTTATCAAGTGGTGATTCCAGATTTCCTTACTAGAGCGGATTGGGAGATTGTAGAAGCTCTCCTCCAAGCCTTATCGAGCAAGTTGGGGGAAGCGGTAGAAGGGCTAGAAGGCTTTGATTTTGAAACCTATTTCCGACAAACGGTCAAGTATTATTTAGCGGATAAGGCGGTTCGTTTAGTCTATTGCCAAGGACTCTTGTCGCCTATCTATCTCAACAAGGAATACCTCGAGAGCTTTTTGGCTGAGGATGGATTGGTACGTTTTGAAGAGCTGGTCAAGAAGGTTCAAGGCTCTGATGCTTACCTTGCCAGTGTGAAATTTTACCCAGACGCTCAAGGTAAGGTGCAAGGTATCTATCACCTAGCTCAGGGAGTCAAAACGATTTTACCAAAGGAACCCTTTGTACCAGCTCCTTATACCGAGCAGCTGGCAGGCAAGGAACTTGTTTGGGAGATTGACCTAGTGAAGATTTCTGGTGATGGCTCAAAAGCAGAAGACTATGAAGCAATCGCTCGCTTGGATTATGA
Organism: uncultured Streptococcus sp.; assembly: GCA_900546335.1. GTDB lineage: Bacteria > Bacillota > Bacilli > Lactobacillales > Streptococcaceae > Streptococcus. The sequence continues at coordinate 3,049 of URCN01000009.1, read as the reverse complement.
AAAATTCCTAGAGTCACTACCAGAAGCATTTTACCAGGAATTAGATGCTAATCAATTAGAAATTCAACCCATCCTAGGACAAGATTTTGAAGAATTGGCAACCATCAAGTAAACATTGTTCAAAAAAGAGTAAGAATAAAAATCCCTGTCATTAATAAATGGCAGGGATTTTGATTAAAAGAATGTCAGGATGCGAAGGTAGTCCACTGTCAGCGCAAGCTCTGCAATGAAGAAGGGCAAGAGAATAGCACCATCAAGTAAGACAGCTAGCAGGAATCGATAAAATGGGTCGAGGCTACTGGCCTTACTTGGCTTGCTAATCACAAAGAGATTGCCAAGGGCAAAGATGGCCATGCTTAGAAGAGTGAGGATACCAGCAAATCGTAAGCCGCCAAAGAGTGCAAAGAAACTTGCTAGAGCCGTTAGGACAAGTGGGATAGCAAAGAGTCTGCTATACCGATCAAAGGCTTCTTGGAATGTGAAGTCGCTCTCCTGGTCCAGTACCCGTCGGACAGTAAAGCCTCCCAGAATGATAGAAAAGTAAAATAGAGCGCTAGCGACCAGAATCGAAAGCCCGGCAAAGAGATCCAAAGGTGGGAGCTGGTTAGGAGAACCATTAGCAATAGAAATCATATAGCCATAGTAGAGGTGCTTGATATGATAGATACTAAAGAAAAGGTTGATTGACGACAGCAAGGTGAGTAGGGCAAAGACACTGTAACGATGCTTTTGGTCCGTAGTCTTGCTAGCAGTTGGTTCTTGGATAGCATCCAGCAACCAAGACCAAAATAGTGCGATTTCTTCTTTTAATCGGGCAGTTTTACGAGGGTCAATATCTGGGATATAGGGGCTTTCTAAAGTCTTGCTGAAGATGCTTTTCTCTTTTGCAGGCTTTTCTTGCTTGTGTTCCTCTTCCTCCTTCCCTTCTCCCTCTTCCTCGGTTTGGGCTTCTTCTATCGTTTCGGGAGTTTCCTCCTCATGCGTTTCCGACTCTTTAGGTGAGATAGGAGTTTCTTGGCTTACTTGTGGTTCAGTCTCCACAGTTTCCGAAGTCTCTGGTTGGTCGGGCTGGATTTCCGATTTCGTCTGAGCTGATTTCTTCTCAAGATCGGCGCTTTCAAACCATTCTTGTGTCATGGTGGAACCTCCTTTTTTATGGTCGTTTTCTATCTTTAGACTAGCAGATGAAAGCGTTTTTGTCAATGGTTTCTAGATGGAGAAGAGTACTCTTCTTTAGGTAGGTAGATATCCTGGTTGGCTTTTGCAATGAGCAGGTCCTTGATATCTGCTTTTTCCGTTTTATAAGGATTGGCAAGTTCATTCTCTTTTTGTCCACGATGTTCTTCTTTGGGTTGACGATAGATACCGCCATGCTGAGAAGAAATATCTAGATTGATACGGTCGGTCTCTTTCTGAGAGAGAATGAGTGTTAGAGTGGAATAGGCCTCTAGCTCAACCTTGCCGTGAACCTGGATATTTTCAGCATAGATGTGTCCCCCTTCCGTCTTGACCTGACTATCTGTCAATTCGGTATTAAAGATATTGATGATATGAGGTGTCGTTAGTGTGCTGTTCTTGATAGAACTTTCTGTTAGTCTTAAGAGATAGCCTTTTGTTTTGATTGTCGCATTTTCAAGATTGGCTTGACGAATATTGGTTTGTCCACGATTGGCTGAGACGGTGATAGCCTGTAGCTTTCTTCCTTTAGGTAGGGAGAGAATGACTTCGTCAAAACGGTGAGAATAATTGCTGGCAATACGAAGTAGACCTTCGATTCCTGAACCTAGAAAGCGATGTTGGGAGGCTTGTTTGTCAGTGACGCTCAGTGTTTTGTCACTCATGCCAGTAGTCAGATCGTGACGACCAGACACGGAAGGATGATAGGTGATATGGATCTTGTCATCTACAGACTCTGTGATGGTTAGGCTATGTTCTTCAAGGGTCAAATCAAGTTTTTCCACTTCACTTCCAAAGGTAACTTCTTCGATACGATTGTCATAGACGGGGTCTTTTGACATGGCAAGCAAACTTTGAATACCATTGGACTGGGCGCCTACAATGATCATGATAAAACCAAGGATTGTAGAAACCACACCAAAGATGAGAAATCCTTTTGTCAATTTACGCATGTCTGTCACCTCTCTTTCCTTTTTTAAGAATCCATTGCACCAAGCGGACGATTAGGAGGCCAAAGAAACGGGCTACATAGGAGATACCTAGTAGAACAAGAGAAGAAGCACCGATAGAAAGCAAACCGGCCCCAAAAATCAAGATAAAGGCAGATTTGGCTTCGACCAGAACGCTAAAGCTCTCTACGATAAAAAGTCCACCTAGCAGGATGCCCGTCACCGAAACGGTAAAAAAGGCTAAAATGACGGAGACAGCCGCGATAAAAATACCGATGATGGCCATGAGGATGCCGATTCCGACCGGAATTCCGATAGGAGCTACTAGCAGGGCCAGGAGGGCAATGTGTAGCAGTTGACGGTCATTCTTTTGAGCAGGTGCCTCATTGACCTTTTTATCGAGAAGATCAGAGAGGATATCATGAGCCGCTTCTTTTGGAGTTCCCAGACTGGCAATGAGTTCCTCTTCGCCCTCTGGACCTGCATCGTCAAATAGTTCCTTAAAGTAGTCCATAGCTTCGATGCGGTCAGCTTCAGGTAGTTTATGGAGATAGGTTTCTAACTGAGTCAGATAGTCAGTTCTTGTCATGGCGGATACTCCCTTCTATGATGCCGTTGACGGTGTCGGTATAGAGCGTCCACTCTTCCTTTAGAGTAACGAGCTGCTCTACGCCCCGATTGGTCAAGGAATAGTATTTGCGCATACGCCCCTGAAACTCTCTAGAGTAGGTGGTCAGAAAGCCACTGGCTTCCAATTTTTTGAGAATGGGATAGAGCGTAGATTCTTTGATATTGGCGATGAGCTTAATGGTTTGACTAATCTCATAACCATAAGAATCCCCCTGCTCCAGTACAGCCAAGATGAGAAACTCGATCAAGGCAGAGGATGTTGGGAAGTACATGGGAAACCTCCTTTATATTAT
>URCN01000008.1:0-32630 GCA_900546335.1 uncultured Streptococcus sp. | reverse complement strand
CATTTGTTAAGCGCTTTCAATAGCTTGTAGTAGAATAGATTTCAGTTTCAAAACTATTTTATAGAACAGACTATCCTGAAAGTAGTTTCAGACCTCTTACGATTTTGATTTTTTTGTAAAACGATTTAAGTGTTTTATATTTCCTTACAAAAATTATCCCAATTACAAATAGGTTACTCACTATTTTTAAATCAGATTTAATAAAAATTAAAAAAAAGATTTTATATTATTTCCAATAATCTAATATAAAAAGAGAGCTACTGCCCTCTCTCATTCATTATCTTACGTACTTAAAAGGAATCTCACTGCCACAGAGCCAGTTGTAGACTTGGTCATTGACAAAAACATTCATGGCTTCGTGAGCATACTCAGGCATGATGCGATAGGCCTTGTCGCAAGTTAGACGGTTGTAAATCGCAAACTGGGTAATAGGATAGCAGACATCGTCATCCAAGCCTGTAATCATCTTGACCTCACCTTGAATGCGATGGGCAAGATTTTTCACATCGATATAAGCAAGGGTCGCCATGATTTCCTCCTCTGTTTCATGGAAGGGATCATGGAACTTGAAATATCGGAAGAGTTCATCATAGGCTTCACTGGTATTGCCAATCTCAAGCACTCGTCTAAAGTCTGACAAGAAAGGATAGATGGCAACTGTTCGCTGAATCCGAGGATTGAGCGCTGCTGCAACCAAGGCTAAAGCACCGCCTTGTGAGGCACCATAGCTAGAAAGTCTTTCCTCATCTACCTGTGGCAGACTAGCAACAATTTCGATCAACTGGTAAATATCCAGATAGACATCCTTATAAAAGAGCTGGTCTCGACCTTCAACAGCACCACGGATGATATGTCCCTTAACGGTATTTCCCAAAGGAGAGCGCAAGCCATCTTGCGAATAACCTGACTGGCCTCGGACATCCATAGAAACAACACCGTAACCAGCCACAGTATAGGCTAGCATGTCAGCCCAATCCCAACCACGGCCCATGTACCCATGGAAATGGAAGATTAGCGGAACCTTCTCCTCAGTCTTTGGAAGGACGATTCGTGCATAGACCTTGCCTTCATTAGTTCCTTCAAAGGTCAGTTCATAACACTTGACTTGAGGAATATGAAAATCCCTTTCCTCCAACTGGTAGGCAGGAAGGACTGAAACTTTTTTGACCTCTTCATCCCAGAAAGCATCAAAGTCTTCTGGAATCTCATCCCGTCCTAGATAGGTCTTGATTTCTTCTAACAAAGCTGGATTTTTCATAGCATGCTCCTTTAGTTTTGTAATCGCTATCATAACTCTAGCATATCTAGGAAGGCAATGCAAGAAAGAATGCTAAATAGAAAGTGATTTTAGATTCTCTTTCCTCAAACCTATCGTCTGAAAGTAGTTTTAAAAATAAAAAGAGCGTTTCCGCTCTCTGTGTATCAATAGGTGCTAGCTCCTTTCTCTAGTTTGACGGTTTGGAATTTCTTTTGGTAGGTTACTTTAATAGTCATGTGAGAGCCCTCGTTTCTTTTTGATGACTCTAGTATAAGACCCAAACCTAAAAGCTAGCTTAAGTTTTCCTTAGAGAAAGCTTATACTCAATGAAAATCAAAGAGCAAACTAGGAAACTAGCCGCAGGTTGCTCAAAGCACTGCTTTGAGGTTGTAGATAAGACTGACGAAGTCAGTTACATATATCTACGGCAAGGCGAAGCTGACGTGGTTTGAATTTGATTTTCGAAGAGTATAAAATGAAAAAGGGTGGCGGGGATAAATTATCCCTTGTCGCCACCACTTGTAAGTCCTGAAACAAAGTTCTTTTGTAGGAAGAAGAAGAGAATACAGATTGGAAGGGCGATGAGGATAGCACCTGCTGAGAAGTAGGCAATCTTCAAGTTTTTCACATTGCTGACAAAGGTCTGTAGACCAACGGCAACTGTAAAGTATTCTTTCTCACGAAGCAAGAAACTAGAGAGGATATAGTCTCCGAAAGGTCCCATGAAGGCCCAGAGCGCTTGTACTGCAACCATTGGGCGAACGAGTGGGAGAACAATTTGCCAGAAGCGACGGAAGTGTCCTGCACCATCTAGTTTTGCTGATTCATCAAGAGACATCGGTACTGTGTCGAAGTAGCCTTTCATCAACCAAGCATTCATCGGGATACCACCACCGACATATAGGAAGATGAGGAACCAGCTTTGGTTAAGGGCATTCAACATAAGGGCCATAACGAAGAAGGCTGTCAAAGCGGCCATAGTTGGCACCATTTGGATAATCAAGAAGAAGACCAAACTTTGTTTACGAGCCAAGAAGTTGTAACGGCTGTAGGCATAACCAGCAAGTACGATGATACTTGTTTGAACAGCCATTGTAATCAAGGCGATAATCAAAGTGTTGAGGTACCAAGTGCCGTACAAGGTTTCAGTGAAGAGCCCTTGGAAGTTGGCAAAGCTAAAGTCGACGTTAGCATCTAGTTTAAAAGCTACGACGTTACCAGTCTTGAAGGCTGACATAATAGTAATCAAAAGTGGATAGATAATCACGATTGAAAGACCAATCAAGTAGAGGTAAGTGAGGGTTTGAGTCAGTCTACGTTTGAGTTTGATTGAGTTATTCATCTTAGACGTCCTCCATATCAAATGCGTGTAGTTTCTTGAATGCGATCATAGAGATAGAGATGACAATGATAGAGATGATCAAGGTAACAGCTGCCGCCATAGAGTATTGAGGAGATGTACCTGTTGTCAAGCGATAAATCCATGAGATCAAGATATCAGTTGAACCGGCTCCACCACCAACGCTACCAGGACCTCCGCCGTTGAAGAGGTACATGATAGAGAAGTTGTTAAAGTTGAAGGTGTATTGGCTGATCAATGTTGGTGCTGCAACAGCCAAAATCATAGGGAAAGTGATGTTGCGGAATTTTTGCCAAGCATTGGCACCATCGATATAAGCCGCTTCGTAGAGGTCGTTAGGAATTGACTGCAAGATACCCAAAGTCAAAACGTAGATGTATGGGAATCCTAGCCAACCTTGCATCATAATCAAGGCAATCTTCGTCCAAGTTGGGTCTGTTTTCCAAGGGATAAGAGCACCGTCAAGGAAAGGAAGAACCTTAGCCAAGATAGGCAATACTTGAGTGTTGATCGCTCCGACACTATCGTTAAACATGTTTGAGAATGTCAAGATAGTGATGAAGGCTGGAACAGCCCAAGGAAGAAGGAAAATAACACCAAAGATACGTTTTCCTTTGATAAATGGTTGGTTAGCAATGATAGCAGTGAAGATACCAATCACAATCTGCAAAGTAGAAGCAGACAAGGCCCAGATGATGGTCCAAGAAAGAACCGCACCGAAGGCTGAACGGAAGGTACTTAAGCTCCAGATGTTTGTAAAGTTAGTCAAACCAACCCAGTCCAACAATTTGTTTGGTGGCAAGTGTTGGAAGTCATAGTTGGTAAAGGCAATCATCAAGGTTACGATAACTGGGAAGATAATCGCAAATGTCATAGCGACGTAAGATGGGATGATCAAGAGGTAAGGGAAACCATTCTCATAAATACCTTTGATCATATCTTTAAAAGTACGTGGGACAGGAATTCCATTGTTAATACGTTTTGCGATTGTATGTGCATCTTTAATATTTGAGAAATAAAAGAGCACATAAACGACTACAAAGATTAAATGGAAGGCACCACGAATCAGCATAAAGAGGGAATTATCACGACCTGGCTTGTCACCAAGAGTGATCAAATTGTGCAATTCAGGGGCTGCAAGTGCTAGGAAATAAAGAACAAATACGATAGTTACACCAAGGAAGATAAAACCTTTGGCCTTTTGTTTATTGTAAATCTGTCCTAACCCAGGAATCACTGAAAGCAAGGCTGCTTTGCTAGGTTGTTGGTTTTCCATGAATACTCCTTTCATAGGATACGAGATTGAAGTTTGTCTCCAATCACTAGATAGGCAACTGCAATCATTCGTAAATTTATAAAATCAAAGGGGGATTTGTATTCTCCCCCCTTGTAACGAATTCAATTATTCACCAAATTTTTGTTTGATTGTTTCTTTGATCAATGTTACAGCATCGTTAGCAGCTGTCTTAGCATCTTTTTTACCACTTACAGCGTCAAAGAGCATTGTTTTAGCTGGATCCCAAACAGCTGACATTTGAGAAATGTTTGGCATTGGTTGAGCGTTCTTGAACTGTTTGATAACAGCTGTTGTCAACTCATCGTTTTTACCTTCAGCGTATGAACGAGCTTCAGTGTTAGCTGGGATTTCGTTAGTTGCATCGTAGAATGCTTTTTGTTGTTCAGTTGAAACAAGGAAGTCTACAAATTTTTGTGCAGCTTCAAGGTTCTTAGTGCTTGATGGGATGATCCAAGCTTTACCACCACCGAATGGTGTGTATTCTTTACCATTTGGAAGAGTTGGAATAGTAGCAACACCGTAGTTTACTTTAGCATCTTTGAATGCTTGAGCTTTCCAAGGTCCATCGATGATAGCAGCTGTTTTACCTTCTTGGAATTGAGTTTGGATCAAGTTTGCAGCACCTTCAGTATCTTGTATACCTTTAGGCCATTTTTCATACCAAGATTTAGCGTAGTTGACACCAGTGATAGAACCGTCGTTTGCAAGACCGATGTCTTTAGCGTCTTTACCGTTTTGTCCGAATACGTAACCACCGTTACCAGCAAGGAGTCCGTATGCGTAGTAGAAGTTTGTCCAGTCAGCTAGGAATGCAGTAGTTTTGCCATCTTCACCAGCGAAAGCGTATTTGCTGTCTTTAGCAAGTTCTTCTAATTCAGCAAAAGTTTTTGGAGCTTCTTTAAGCAAGTCTTTGTTGTAGTACATAACAAGTGACTCGATAACGGCAGGAGCACCGTAAACTTTACCGTCAGCAGCTGTTACAAGAGATTTAGTTTTATCATCTGTTTTAGCGCCGTCGCTCAAAGTAACTTCTGAAAGTTGTCCGTCAGTACCAAGGCTACCTACACGGTCGTATGGAGCCATCATAACGTCAGCAGCTTGACCTGATTGGTTGTCAAGTGAAAGTTTGTCAAGTCCACCAAGTTGGTCACCTGATTTGATGTTAACTTTTGTACCTGATTCTTTTTCATAAGCTGCAGCAACTTTTTCAGCGTAGGCTTTGTATTGGTCTTCAACGTAGAAAGTGATTTCTTTTGCTTCAGATGAGCTAGTATCAGCTGCTTTATCAGCAGTTTTGCTTCCGCAAGCTACCAAAAGTAAGCTAGCAAGAGTAGCAGTTCCGAGCACAGCAGCGCTCTTCATGAATTTAGATGACATAGTGTATTCCTCCTAAAGAATAACAAAAATAATTTAATGAGAAAACGCAAACGTTTTCTTTTACGAACTTAGTATAGCACAAACAGAAAACGGTTGCAAGCGTTTTTAGGAAATTTTTTAAAAAAATTTTAAGGTTTCAAACATTTGTTAAAGCCCATATATAGGAAAGAACTTAAAATGTTTGTTTTTTTTGAATTGAAAATATATTAGGGAAACGATTGCGTAAATTCTGCTCGATTTTTCAGAAAATAGAGCAGCTGTTTGGAATGAATTATCTTAAATCAGAAAATCTTTAAAATTTTTTTGGCTCATTTCATAAAATATCAGTGGGAACAAGTTTTGTTTGATTAAAATAATTCAAAAAAATTTTTTAAAACCGCTTGCATTTGTTTTTGAAATGCGTTATACTTAAATCAACGCAAACGTTTGCGCCTTGATTTGCGCAGCGTTTTATTACAAACACATGAGGTGCTATTATGAAAAAACGTCAAAGTGGTGTGTTGATGCACATCTCTTCTCTTCCAGGAGCTTACGGGATTGGATCATTTGGCCAAAGCGCCTATGATTTCGTTGATTTCTTGGTTCGTACGAAGCAACGTTACTGGCAAATCCTCCCTCTTGGGACAACAAGCTATGGAGATTCTCCATACCAATCATTCTCAGCCTTTGCTGGAAATACGCATTTTATCGACCTTGATATCTTGGTAGAGCAAGGCTTGCTCGAAGCCAGTGACCTTGAAGGTGTTGACTTTGGTAGCGATGCATCTGAAGTTGATTATGCGAAGATTTATTATGCACGTCGTCCGCTTTTAGAAAAAGCAGTTAAACGCTTCTTGGAAGTGGGAGATGTCAAAGATTTTGAGAAGTTTGCTCAAGACAACCAATCATGGCTTGAACTCTTCGCTGAGTATATGGCGATCAAAGAGCATTTTGACAATCTTGCTTGGACAGAATGGCCAGATGCAGATGCTCGTGCCCGTAAAGCTTCAGCGCTTGAAAGCTACCGTGAGAAATTGGCAGACAAGTTGGTTTACCACCGTGTGACACAATACTTCTTCTTCCAACAATGGTTGAAATTGAAAGCCTACGCTAACGATAACCACATCGAAATCGTTGGGGACATGCCTATCTACGTAGCGGAAGATTCAAGCGACATGTGGGCAAATCCACACCTCTTCAAGACAGATGCCAATGGTAAAGCAACTTGCATCGCAGGATGCCCACCAGATGAGTTTTCTGCAACTGGTCAGCTTTGGGGCAACCCAATCTATGACTGGGAAGCAATGGACAAAGACGGTTACAAATGGTGGGTTGAACGCTTGCGCGAAAGCTTCAAGATCTACGATATCGTTCGTATCGACCACTTCCGTGGTTTCGAATCTTACTGGGAAATTCCTGCTGGTTCCGATACAGCAGCACCTGGTAAATGGGTGAAAGGTCCAGGCTACAAACTCTTTGCAGCCGTTAAGGAAGAGCTTGGTGAGCTAAACATCATCGCAGAAGACCTTGGTTTCATGACAGATGAAGTCATCGAGTTGCGTGAACGTACTGGCTTCCCAGGAATGAAGATTCTTCAATTCGCCTTCAACCCAGAAGATGAAAGTATCGATAGCCCACACTTGGCACCTGCCAACTCTGTTATGTACACAGGAACACACGATAATAACACTGTTCTTGGTTGGTACCGTAATGAAATCGACGATCCAACTCGTGAATACATGGCTCGTTACACGAACCGTAAAGAGTACGAAACAGTGCCACACGCAATGCTTCGCACAGTCTTTTCATCTGTTAGCTTCATGGCTATTGCAACTATGCAAGACTTGCTAGAACTAGATGAGTCAGCTCGTATGAACTTCCCATCTACTCTTGGCGGAAACTGGTCATGGCGTATGACAGCAGACCAACTCACACCAGCTGTTGAAGAAACTTTGCTTGACTTGACTACAATTTATCGCCGAATCAATGAAAATTTGGTAGAATTAAAGAAATAAGACATTATCAGGAGACACATAAACATGTTACCATTAAACGAATTTGTACAAAAACGTTACAATAAAACCATTGCAGAATGTAGCAATGAAGAGCTTTACCTTGCTCTTCTTAACTACAGCAAGCTTGCAAGCAGCCAAAAACCAGTCAACACTGGTAAGAAAAAAGTTTACTACATCTCAGCTGAGTTCTTGATCGGTAAACTCTTGTCAAACAACTTGATTAACCTTGGTCTTTACGACGATGTGAAAAAAGAACTTGCAGCTGCAGGTAAAGAGTTGATCGAAATCGAAGAAGTAGAATTGGAACCATCACTTGGTAACGGTGGTTTGGGACGTTTGGCAGCCTGCTTTATCGACTCAATCGCTACACTTGGTTTGAATGGTGATGGTGTTGGTTTGAACTACCACTTCGGTCTTTTCCAACAAGTTCTTAAAAACAACCAACAAGAAACAATTCCTAACGCTTGGTTGACAGAGCAAAACTGGTTGGTACGCTCAAGCCGTAGCTACCAAGTGCCATTTGCACACTTCACATTGACATCTACTCTTTACGATATCGATGTACCTGGTTACAAGACAGCTACTAAAAACCGCTTGCGTTTGTTTGACTTGGATTCAGTTGATTCTTCTATCATCGAAGATGGTATCAACTTTGACAAGACAGACATCGCTCGCAACTTGACTCTCTTCCTTTACCCAGACGATAGCGACAAGCAAGGTGAATTGCTCCGTATCTTCCAACAATACTTCATGGTTTCAAACGGTGCGCAATTGATCATTGACGAAGCGATCGAAAAAGGAAGCAACTTGCATGACCTTGCGGACTACGCAGTTGTACAAATCAACGATACTCACCCATCAATGGTGATCCCTGAATTGATTCGTCTTTTGACTGCACGTGGTATCGAACTTGACGAAGCAATCTCTATCGTTCGTAGCATGACTGCCTACACAAACCACACAATCCTTGCTGAAGCCCTTGAAAAATGGCCTCTTGAATTCTTGCAAGAAGTGGTTCCTCACTTGGTACCAATCATCAAAGAATTGGACCGTCGTGTGAAAGCAGAATACAAAGATCCAGCTGTTCAAATCATTGATGAAAACGACCGTGTACACATGGCTCACATGGATATCCACTATGGATACAGCGTAAACGGGGTGGCAGCACTCCACACTGAGATCTTGAAGAACTCAGAGTTGAAAGCTTTCTACGACATCTACCCAGAAAAATTCAACAACAAAACAAACGGTATCACATTCCGTCGTTGGCTCATGCATGCCAACCCAAGACTATCTCACTACTTGGATGAGATTATTGGAGAGGGATGGCACCATGAAGCAGATGAGCTTGAAAAACTCTTGTCTTACGAAGACAAAGCAGCTGTCAAAGAAAAATTGGAAAGCATCAAGGCTCACAACAAACGTAAATTGGCTCGTCACTTGAAAGATCACCAAGGTGTGGAAATCAATACAAACTCTATCTTTGATATCCAAATCAAACGTCTTCACGAGTACAAACGCCAACAAATGAACGCTTTGTATGTCATCCACAAATACCTTGATATCAAGGCTGGTAACATCCCTGCTCGTCCAATCACAGTCTTCTTTGGTGGTAAAGCAGCTCCTGCCTACACAATCGCCCAAGACATCATTCACTTGATCCTTTGCTTGTCAGAAGTGATTGCAAATGATCCAGAAGTAGCTCCACACTTGCAAGTGGTTATGGTTGAAAACTACAACGTTACTGCAGCAAGCTTCCTCATCCCAGCATGTGATATCTCAGAACAAATCTCACTTGCTTCTAAAGAAGCTTCAGGTACTGGTAACATGAAATTCATGTTGAACGGAGCTTTGACTCTTGGTACTATGGACGGAGCTAACGTGGAAATTGCTGAGTTGGTTGGCGACGAAAATATCTACATCTTCGGTGAAGATTCAGAAACTGTTATCGACCTTTACGCAAAAGCAGCTTACAAATCAAGCGAATTCTACGCTCGTAAAGCCATCAAACCATTGGTTGACTTCATCGTCAGCGACGCTGTTCTTGCAGTAGGTAAGAAAGAACGCTTGGAACGTCTTCACAACGAATTGATCAACAAAGACTGGTTCATGACTCTCCTTGACTTGGAAGACTACATCAAGGTGAAAGAGCAAATGCTTGCTGACTACGAAGACCGCGACGCATGGCTGGATAAAGTCATCGTTAACATTGCCAAAGCAGGATTCTTCTCATCTGACCGTACAATCGCTCAGTACAACGAAGATATCTGGCACTTGAACTAAGATTCATTACATCAGATTGTAAAACAAAACGCATCTATTTAAGGTGCGTTTTTTCATATTTAAACTAATTTACAGTGCTTTTCCGACCAGAATCTCTGCTTCGATGGTAATCTCGGTCAGTTGGCTCCAGTCAATCTTGGTCTGGTCAACATGAAAGAGAAGGGGCGTCATGCTGAGCAGGGTTTGGCGTTGATCTGCTGTGATGGGCTTGGTCAGGGAGGCTGTTTGGTGAGATTGGATGTTGAAGTGTTCCTGGAAATGTTCCTTGATATCTTGGTTGGAATAATCCTTCTTAGTCAGCTGGTCTTGCACCATTTGGCGGATTTCCTTGAGGTGATTTTCGGTTGGGATGACCTTGATCAAGATGCCGTCTTTTGATAATACTCTTTGAAATTCTCCGTAGTTGGCAGGCGAGAAGATATCAAGCAGGATATCCATGCTAGCATCTTTTATAGGAAGTCGAGCCAGGTCACCGACAAACCAATTGACTGCCCAGTTGGGTTCACTCTTAGCAGCGATTTGGACGGAATCTTTGGAAATATCAAAGGAATAGAAGATTTTATCAGAGTGACTTTCTTGGAGTTTACGAGAGTAGAAACCTTCGCCACAACCGATATCCAAGACTGTTTTTGCGGATGGATTAGTTGTTAGTAAGTCCGAGATACCTTCTAAAATAGCCTGATAAAAACCAGCTTCAAGAATTTGCTGGCGGTTTTGGAAGTTTTCCTTGTCGTAGTTGGCAGATTGCTTGATTTGCGGAGCCAAGTTGACATAGCCGAATTTTGCCAGATCAAAAGAATGGCGGTTGCTACACTTGAGGCTAGACTCTACCAAGGCCAGATTTTCTTGGCAGATAGGGCAGGAAAAGGCAGTCGCAGAAGCAAAACGCTGAAGTTTGGGTTTGAGGTTTGTATTCATAGTTTAAGTGTATCAAAAGAGGCAAATGAAAGCAACTTTAGAAATAAGTAGATGGGAGATTCAGTAGAAATAAAACTAATTCTCCAATTTATAGAATAAAATTGCTTTTATATCTAAATTTCTATATAATAATGATAAGGAGGAAATAAGTATGTTAAAAGAAGTATTAACCGTTGCAAAAGTTGCGAAAAAATCATCACTCTTTTTGGGTGGTGTCGCATTTGGTACCCTTGGTTTGAAAATCTTGGCAAGTAAGGAAGCTAAAAAAGGTTATTCTAAAGCTTTGGCTAAGGCTTACAAGTTGAAAGACGGGCTAGATGCATCTGTTTCTGTTGTGAAACAACATGGAGACGATGTCTTGCAAGATGCCAAATATTTGTACGAGCAAGAGAAAAAAGAAGAGCAATTAGATAGCCTTATAGGAGAATAATATGTCTTTTAAAGTGCTACATAGAGGATACCAACATATCCGACTATCATCTTCTTTTTCACTCACCTTGGATATTCAAGACTATCTTCGTTCCTTGGCGAGAGATGAAAAGGGGATTGAGTCTATCCAGTTTTACATGGATCAACAGCACTTTACTCTACGCATAAAAGAAGGCTTTTCTGTATTAGATAATGCAGAAGCCTTTTTAAAAAGAATTGATAGAGGGAAAGTTTCTGAGTTGATGACTCTTCCCATTCGTAGAGAAGAGAGTGCTTATTCTATTGTTTCAGGTGCAGCGATTAAGCGTGTACTTTTTCGTAGTTTTGTGCCGTATCCTATTCGCTATATATGGACTTGTTATCAGGCTTTGGGTTATATTAGAGAAGCCTATCAAACACTAGCGCGTAAGGAACTAACGATGGAAGTCTTGGACTGTTCGGCGATTTTATTGTCCTTGTTTATGAACCAATCCAAGACAGCTAGCAATATCATGTTTATGCTTGATTTGGGGAATCATTTAGATCAGTGGTCTTTGAAAAAAACTGCAACAGATTTAGAACAAAGCCTTCTTGCAAAAGAGAGCGACGTATTCTTAGTACAGGGCGATACGGTTGTTAGTATCAAGAGTTCCGATGTTCAAATAGGAGATGTCTTGGTCCTATCTCAAGGAAATGAAATTCTGTTTGATGGACAAGTAGTTTCAGGTTTAGGTATGGTCAACGAAAGTTCCTTGACGGGAGAGAGTTTTCCAGTTGAAAAAAGAGAGTCTGATTTGGTTTGTGCAAATACAGTATTAGAAACTGGAGAGTTACGCATTCGTGTAACCGATAATCAGATGAACAGCCGGGTTTTACAACTGATTGAGTTGATGAAGAAATCTGAAGAAAACAAGAAAACGAAACAACGCTATTTCATCAAAATGGCGGACAAGGTCGTCAAATATAATTTCTTGGGGGCTGGACTGACTTACCTATTGACAGGTTCTTTTTCTAAGGCTATTTCTTTCCTATTGGTCGATTTCTCCTGCGCTTTGAAAATCTCTACTCCTGTAGCTTATTTGACAGCTATCAAGGAGGGGTTGAACCGTGAAATGGTGATTAAGGATGGAGATGTTTTGGAGAAATATCTGGAAGTTGATACTTTCTTGTTTGATAAGACGGGAACAATCACAACTAGCTATCCGATAGTTGAAAAGGTGTTACCTTTTGGAGACTATAGTGAGGAAGATATTCTCAGAATCAGTGCCTGTCTTGAGGAACACATTTATCATCCTATTGCTAATGCCATCGTCAAGCAAGCTGAGATAGAGGGGATTGAACATGAGGAAATGCATGGGAAACTCCAATATATCGCAAGCAAGGGGATCAAATCTCATATAGATGGCCAACCAGTTCTTATTGGGAATTATGTCTTGATGCAGGATGAGCAGATTCATATCAGTTCAGAACAAAATGCTTTAATTGAAGAGTACAAGAGTCACTACAATCTCTTATTCTTGGCTTATCAGAATGAATTGATTGGAATGTTCTGCATTCATACTCCTTTGAGAAAAGAAGCAAAAACAGCCTTGGATAAACTTAAGGCACAGGGGAAAAAATTGATTCTGGCAACAGGGGACACCTTGGTTAGGACAGAGGAATTAGTCAAAGATTTGCCCTTTGATCAGGTATATACAGACTTGAAACCTGATGGGAAATTTGAGTTAGTAGAGGAACTGCAGAAAGCAGGTCACACTATTTTGATGGTTGGAGATGGATTGAATGACTCAGCGGCTCTAACCCTATCAGATATCGGTGTGGTGATGAATGAGAGTGCAGATATTTCTAAGCAGATGAGTGATATCTTATTGTTAGATAATCGTTTGGATTTCTTCCAAGAGTTGGATTCGCTATCATCATCTTTGCAAACACTCATTAAGAAGAATATTCAAGATACCGTTGTCGTAAATAGTAGTTTGATTGGCTTTGGCTTGTTTAACTGGCTCAGTCCTTCAAATCTCTCTATCTTACATAATCTAACAACCTTACGCATTGTACTGCGTAGCCTGTCTATTAAGGGATAGGTGGGGACTATTCACAGCAAAAAGGAGTTACCTTTCTCAAGGTTAACTCCTTTGTTTATAGGTAAATGTTGAACAATTTAGTAAGTCAATACAAAGTATTTTTTCTTCCCACGGCGGATAACAGTCAGTTCGTTCTCTAACTTGTCGCTATCCCCCAAGACATAGTCAAGGTCTTGGATGCGGTCGCCGTTGACGTAGATAGCTCCGTTTTGAACATCTTCACGGGCTTGGCGTTTTGAGTTAACCACACCAGAAGATACGAGGATTTCCACGATGTTGTGGTTTTCGTCTGCTTGAACTTGGTAGTTTGGCACTCCACGAAGTCCTTGTTTAAGTTCTTTGACAGAAAGGTTTTTGATGTTTCCTGCAAAGAGTTGCTCAGTGATGTTGAGGGCTTCCTTGTAGGCTTCTTCGCCGTGAACAAGTGTTACGACTTCACGAGCCAAGACTTTCTGAGCCAAGCGTTCGTGTGGAGCTGCTTCAAACTGTTTGCGGATCTCTTCAATCTCATCCAGTGACAAGAAAGTAAAGATCTTCAAGAAGCGAACAGCGTCTGCATCCATGACGTTCATCCAGAATTGGTACATTTCGTATGGGGAAGTCTTTTCAGGATTGAGCCAGACTGCGTTTCCTTCAGATTTACCAAATTTCTTACCAGTTGCATCTGTGATGAGTGGCACAGTAATCACGTGACCAGTCTTGTCAGCCTTACGACGAAGCAATTCGGTACCTGCAGTCATATTTCCCCATTGGTCAGAACCACCGATTTGAAGGGTTACGTTGTGCCCTTGGTTAAGGACGTAGAAGTCATACCCTTGCATGATTTGGTAGGCAAACTCAGTGTAAGAAATCCCTGTCTCGATCCGTTTCTTCACAGACTCTTTGCTCATCATGTAGTTGACAGTAAAGTATTTTCCGACGTCACGGAGGAAGTCAATGAAGCTGATGCTGCCAAACCAGTCGTAGTTGTTGACCATGACAGCTTTATTTTCACCATTTTCAAAGTCAAGAAAACGAGAAAGTTGTCCTTGGATAGACTTGACCCAGCCATCTACTGTGTCTTTTGTTTGGAGACTACGTTCAGCATCTTTGAAGGACGGATCTCCGATGAGACCTGTAGCACCGCCAACGAGCGCATAAGGTTTGTGACCTGCTAGTTGCAAACGACGACTTGTCAAGATTGCGACAAGGTGGCCTAGGTGAAGGCTGTCAGCAGTTGGATCGTAGCCAGTATAATAAGAAACTTGACCTTCTTCTAGGGCTTTACGCAAAGCTTCTTCATCAGTCGTTTGAAAAATCAAACCACGCTCTTTTAGCTCATCAAAAATGTGCATGTGTCTTTTCTCCTTTATAAAATATTGTTTCTACCTATTGTATCACAAACTTGATTAATAGCCTAGTGGAATAGGGAAGAAAGTGGCTATTTTATTGAAAGTTTCCCTTTTATGGTATAATAGAGAAAGCGAGGACATTCATGAAAGAAAGAATTAATGAATTAAAAACAAAAATGCTGCATTTTTTCCAGCAGCTAATGCAACGAATTGCAAAATGGAAGAAAAGACTAGCAGAAAAACTAGCTAATAAGAAAACCAGTAAAAAGGGGACCTCTTCTGACAAAGTTAGAAGGGCAGGGTCTATTTTTGCTAAGATTTTGAGTGGGTTTAAAATAGTCTTTAACACTCTCTTTATCTTAGGCTTTATCGGTGGACTGTTTGGCGCTGGTGTAGCTATGGGTTATGGAGTCGCTCTATTTGACAAGGCCCAGGTGCCTCAAGCAGAAGAGTTGGTCAAGCAAGTGAAGGATATTGCTTCCATCTCAGAAATCACTTATTCTGACGGCAGTACCATTGCCTCGATCGAGGGCGATTTGTTGCGTACTTCAGTCGCTTCAGATGCTATCTCAGACAACCTTAAGAAAGCTATTGTTGCGACAGAGGACGAGCATTTCAATGAGCACAAGGGAGTTGTGCCTAAGGCTGTTATTCGTGCGACCTTGGGAACCTTTGTCGGTCTAGGCTCGTCTAGTGGTGGTTCGACCTTGACCCAGCAGGTCATCAAGCAGCAAGTGGTGGGGGATGCTCCAACTCTAGCTCGTAAGGCTAAAGAGATTATTGATGCTCTAGCTTTAGAACGGGCTATGGGTAAGGATGAGATCTTGACAACCTACCTTAACATTGCTCCTTTTGGTCGCAATCATAAAGGTCAAAATATTGCAGGTGCCCAGCAGGCTGCAGAAGGAATCTTTGGGGTCAATGCTTCGGATTTAACGGTCCCTCAAGCAGCCTTTATCGCAGGATTGCCACAGAGTCCAATCAGTTACTCTCCTTATGAATCTGATGGTAGTATGAAGAGTGATGAGGACATGGCTTTGGGAATTAAGCGTGCCAAGGACGTTCTCTACAATATGTACCGGACAGGGGCTCTAAGTCAGGAAGACTACGATAAGTACAAAGATTATGACTTTAAGAAAGACTTCCTACCATCTGGTAGCGTTAGCGGTACTTCGCGTGACTATCTCTACTATGCAACCTTGGCAGAAGCTACTGACCGCATGTACGACTACCTCGTCCAACGAGATAATGTTTCTGCGCAAGAATTAAAGAATGAGTCCATTCAGAAATCCTATCGTGATTTAGCCACTAAGGAAATTGAAAATGGTGGATATAAGATTACGACAACTATCAATAAAAATGTTCATGCTGCGATGCAAAATGCGGTTGCGACCTACGGCTACCTGCTAGATGATTCGACAGGTCAGCCTGAGGTGGGGAATGTCCTCATGGACAACCAAACGGGAGCTATCCTTGGATTTGTTGGTGGTCGTAATTATCAAGAAAATCAGAACAATCACGCTATCGATACCAAGCGTTCTCCAGCTTCAACCACAAAACCTATATTGGCCTATGGTATCGCTATTGACCAAGGTTTGATGGGAAGTGCAAGTATCTTGTCAAACTATCCTACCAACTTTTCAAATGGGAATCCCATCATGTATGTCAATAGTCCTGGTACGGGCATGATGACATTGGGAGAAGCCCTTAACTACTCATGGAATATCCCGGCCTACTGGACGTATCGTACACTTCGAGAGAAGGGTGTTGATGTCAAAGGCTATATGGAAAAAATGGGTTACGAAATCCCAGAATATGGTATTGAAAGTTTACCGATGGGTGGAGGGATTGACGTTACAGTTGCCCAGCATACCAACGGGTATCAAACTCTGGCCAACAATGGAGTTTACCATAAGAAACATATGATCGCGAAGATCGAGTCAACGGATGGCCGATTGATATACGAGCACAAGGATGAGCCTGTCCAAGTTTATTCAAAAGCGACAGCAACCATCATGCAAAGTCTCCTTCGGGATGTTATCTCATCTCGGATTACCTCAAGTTTCCAGACGGATTTGACGACTATCAATCCATCCCTAGCTAGTGCAGACTGGATTGGAAAAACTGGTACGACCAATGAAGATGAAAATATGTGGCTCATGCTTTCTACACCTCGCTTGACTTTGGGTGGCTGGTTAGGTCACGATGATAACCGACCACTAGCCAAAGGAGCAGGCCACTACCGCAATGCCAACTATATGGCCCACTTGGTCAATGCTATCCAGCAAGCTGAACCTGGAATATGGGGGAATGAGCGCTTTAATCTGGATCCAAGTGTGACCAAGTCGCAAGTTCTCCGATCTACAGGGCAAAAACCAGGCAAGGTTTCCATCAATGGGAAAGAAATAGAAGTTTCTGGATCAACAGTAACGAGCTACTGGGCGACTAAAGAAGGCGCCCCAGTGACCACCTATCGCTTTGCTATTGGAGGAAGCGATGCAGATTATCTGAACGCGTGGAAGAATATTCTAGGGAGCATTCCGGCAGTGACTCCTCCAAGCTCAAACAGTAGCTCAAGTTCAAGCAGTAGCTCAAGTTCAAGCAGTAGCTCAAGTTCAAGCAGTAGCTCTGGAAGTTCAAGTTCGAGTGGAAATACTCAAAGTGGTTCTACAGGACGTTCACGTCTATTTAATCGTTAAGAAAGAGTAGTAGCAAGGTTAGTAATTTCTCCTTGTTGCTACTTTTTTCTTTGTTGGTTTCGTGTTACAATAATAATATGAATCATTATCAGAAAAAGATTGTTAAGGGAACAGTATACTCGCTACTCTCAGGCCTAATCTGGGGGATTTGTGGGATTTTAGGAGAGTATTTTTTCACTCATTATCCAGTGTCTTCTGGATGGATTACTTCTATGCGTTTACTAGTGGCAGGGAGTTTGGTTTTAGGTTTATCTGCTTTTCAGTTGCGTAGCCGCTTGTTGGACATCTGGCGTGATAAGAAAAATTATCTACCTTTTTTAGCCTATGCTATTCTAGGTATTTTTTCTGTGCAGTTTTTCTTCTATCTCTGCGTTGAGTATTCCAATGCGACGACAGCGACCATTTTGCAATTTATCAGCCCTGTTTTTATCCTGTTTTATAATCGCCTCGTTTACCAGAAGAAGGCTTCGATTACAGCTGTGTTCTATGTTTTGACTGCCATGCTAGGTGTTTTTTTGATGGCTACGAAAGGGGACTTGTCCCAGTTATCCATGACACCTTTGGCTCTAGTGACAGGGTTGCTCAGTGCAGTAGGGGTCATGTTTAATGTTATCCTACCCCAGCGTTTTGCACGGCGCTACGGATTTGTTCCGACTGTTGGTTGGGGGATGATTCTGGCAGGGCTCTTTAGTAATTTCCTCTACCCTATTCATCAGATAAGTTTTCAAGTGGATTTGGTAAGTGTGCTGATTTGTCTGACGATTGCCGTGTTTGGAACTGCTTTTGCTTTCTTCCTATCTATGAAGGCTGTGTCACTCGTTTCCCCGCTGGTTGTATCGGTTGTGAGTGCTAGCGAACCGCTCTCTTCAGCTTTATTAAGTGTTCTTTTTTTGGGATTGGTCATGGATGGTTTTTTGGCCTTAGCTATGGTGTTGATTATCGTTCCGATGATTTTCTTATCTGTAGAAGAGGCAAAACAAGCCAGGTAAAGATGATTATTTGATAGTTGAGGCTTCAAATTTGAGGCCTTTTTTGGTAGAATAGGTATCATTATAACGAACCAGGAGGCACCTATGACTGCTACAAAAATGAACGCCCAAGAAATTATCCAATTTATCGCCAATGCTGAAAAGAAAACCAGTGTCAAAGTAACTTTTGAGGGAGAACTTGCAACTGCTGTACCAAGCTCTGTTGTCAAACTAGGAAATGTTTTATTCGGAGACTGGAAGGATGTTGCTCCGCTTCTTGAAGGTTTAGTAGAAAATCAAGACTATATTGTTGAGCAAGATGCTCGTAATTCTGCAGTTCCTTTACTGGATAAACGTGATATCAACGCTCGTATTGAGCCAGGTGCTATTATCCGTGACCAGGTGGAAATTGGTGACAATGCTGTTATCATGATGGGAGCTGTTATCAATATCGGTGCTGAAATCGGTGCAGGAACCATGATTGACATGGGTGCCATCCTTGGTGGCCGTGCCATCGTTGGAAAAAACAGCCACGTTGGTGCAGGTGCAGTTTTGGCGGGTGTGATTGAGCCAGCTAGTGCTGAACCAGTCCGTGTCGGAGACAATGTTCTTATCGGTGCTAATGCAGTGGTTATCGAAGGGGTGCAAATCGGCAGTGGTTCAGTTGTCGCTGCAGGAGCTATCGTTACCCAAGATGTCCCAGAAAATGTGGTGGTAGCAGGTGTTCCGGCTCGTATCATCAAAGAAATTGATGCCCAAACCCAACAAAAAACAGCGCTTGAGGATGCGCTTCGTACCTTGTAAAAATAAAAAGAGGCGGATACTTCTTCCAGCCTCTTTCTTCTATCAAAAGGAGGATCGATAGATGTTAGATTTGATTCAGACTAGACGAGATTTACACCAGATTCCAGAGATTGGCTTGGAAGAGTTCAAGACTCAGGCTTATTTGCTGGATGTGATTGAAAAATTGATTACGGGCAAGGATTTTGTTCAAATTCGTACTTGGCGGACAGGTATTTTGGTCTACCTGCAGGGAAGTCAGCCGGAACGAACCATTGGTTGGCGAACAGACATTGATGGTCTGCCTATCGTCGAACAAACAGGTCTACCTTTTGCTTCTCAACACCAAGGTCGCATGCATGCCTGTGGCCATGATTTTCATATGACCATTGCCTTGGGCTGTCTCGAGCGCGCCCTTGAGGAGCAACCCAAGAATAATCTGCTCTTTCTATTTCAGCCTGCTGAAGAAAATGAAGCCGGTGGTATGCTCATGTATGAGGATGGTGCTTTTGGGGACTGGCTGCCAGACCAATTTTATGGCCTTCATGTTCGTCCAGATCTAAAGGTTGGACAGATTGCGACCAATACACACACTCTCTTTGCAGGGACCTGTGAGGTGAAGATTCGTTTCAAAGGCAAAGGAGGGCATGCAGCTTTTCCGCATGAAGCCAATGACGCCTTGGTGGCTGCTAGTTACTTTGTGACACAGGTACAGTCAGTTGTTAGCCGCAATGTCAATCCAATCGAGGGAGCGGTGGTGACCTTTGGCCTTTTCCAAGCTGGAACAACCAACAATGTCATTACAGACACAGCCTTTTTGCATGGAACCATTCGCGCCTTGACTCAGGAAATGAGTCTCTTGGTACAAAAAAGAGTCAAGACAGTCGCAGAAGGGGTTGCAGCAGCCTTTGATATGGAAGTCGAAGTGGAACTCAAGCAAGGGGGCTACCTACCTGTTGAGAACAATCCAGCCTTGGCGCGTGAACTGATGGACTATTTTGAAGAGAAAGACGGAATCGAGTTGATTGATATCGAGCCTGCTATGACGGGTGAGGACTTTGGTTATCTCCTTTCGAAGGTAGATGGCGTTATGTTCTGGCTAGGTATCGATAGTCCCTACGCTCTTCATCACCCTCAGATGAGCCCTAATGAAGAAGCCTTAGCCGTTGGGGTGGAAGCAGTCTCTAGTTTCCTGAAAAAGAAGGCAGCAGAGTAGAGGGCTTATCTATGAAATCGAAATTACGCAAGCAAGTCTTGCAAGAAATGAAGGCCCTATCTCAGGAGAAAAAACAGGCTATGGATCTAGCTTTAACCGAGCGTTTCTTACATCACCCCTTTTACCATGAAGCCAAGACCATCGCAACCTATCTCTCTTTTCCTCATGAATTTCAAACGCAGGAACTGATCGAGCAGGCTCTGAAGGACGACAAAAAGGTTCTGATACCCAAAACCTATCCCAAGGGACGCATGGACTTTGTGCTCTACGATCCGCAGCAGTTGGTAAAAACTTCCTTTGGTTTACTGGAACCGCAAGGAGACTTGGAAGTGATGGATGCCTCTCGGATTGATTTGATTCATGTTCCGGGCTTGGCTTTTACGACAGAGGGTTATCGGATTGGATATGGGGGAGGCTATTACGACCGATATCTGGAGAATTTTGCTGGTCAGACCATGAGTACAATCTATCCTTGTCAAATCCAGAATTTCAACTTGGAAGACCATGATATTCCCGTTCAGGAGGTGCTAATCTATGAAGGAAATCTTTGATAAACGTTACCCTGTTACTAGTCTTTTTCTCCTAATGACAGCTTTGGTATTTCTCTTGATGTTGATTACTACGGGCATCAACTTTGATCGGGTAAAAACTCTGTTTCAGTTTGGTGCTATGTATGGACCGATCATTCGCCTGTTCCCTGAGCAGATGTGGCGCCTTTTTTCGGCTATATTTGTGCACATAGGTTGGGAGCATTTTATTGTCAATATGCTTTCTCTCTACTTTCTTGGACGACAGGTGGAGGAGATTTTCGGCTCTAAGCAGTTCTTCTTTCTCTATCTCTTATCAGGAATGATGGGCAATCTCTTTGTGTTTGCTTTCACACCGAAAGTCCTAGCAGCAGGGGCCTCCACTTCTCTTTACGGACTATTTGCTGCGATTATCGTTTTGCGCTACGCAACTCGCAGCCCCTATATCCAGCAGTTGGGGCAATCCTATCTGACACTTTTCGTGATAAATATCATTGGAAGTATTCTGATTCCAGGAATCAGCCTAGCAGGGCATATTGGCGGCGCAGTAGGCGGTGCCTTTCTAGCAGTCATTTTTCCAGTCAAATGGGAGAGAAAGATGTATAGTACCAGCCAGCGAATTGGAGCAACCCTACTTTTTGTCGCACTAGCCGTTTTCCTTTTCTACAAAGGAATGAGTTATGTGTAAGAGTGGGATAGTTAGAAAGCTACTCAAAAAATGAGTAGCTTTTTGTGTATTGATTATATCCTAGCCTATCGTCAAAACTACCACAACAGAATCAATCGTGATATAATAATTTAAATAATATGATAAAAATGAGGAGTTAATTATGATGCTACAATTATTAGACGGAGTGACAGTTAATGACTCTATTGATTACAAAATAATTGAGATACGATATCTATCGGATGAGTTGAAAGAAAAAATAAAAAATGAATTAATAGTAATTTGTCACGGAGAATATGCTTTAAGTTCGGCGTCCGTGTATCATACTTTCGAGCGGACAATTGCTGAGCTAGTAAATTATAGACTTTCTAATGAACAAGATAAAAGAGTTGGTGCTATAGGAGAACTAATCTTAAATGTGATAATAAGAGCTTTGGGAAATTTTGAAGTTATTTCTCCTTTCTTTAATCTCGAAGAGCGAAATGTGAAGAAGGGCTTTGATATTATTGCTGTTGATTCAAACAATGACATTTGGATAATAGAGTCTAAGGCTGGGGAACTAGGAACAATGCTTGATGCTAATTCAAAAGTTTCAGAAAGAATAAACATGGCAAACAGGGATTTAGTTGGTAGACTTAATAGAGACAATGCACAGCTATGGTTAAATGCCATAAACTCCGTTCGGTCAAGTGTTGACTATACTGATGAGAAGAAAACAGTTATAAATATTCTTGAAACTTTGGGTAACACGAACGTCAGTAATGATAAAAACGTTCTATTAGGAGGGATTGTTTTCTGTGGGTTTAATACGACAATAGAACTTCGAAGAATTAAGTCTATTTATCAGAGAATAAATACTCAAAGTAGATTCTCTAAATTGCAGATCATTGCAATCCAGAAAGAAACTTTCCAAGCAGTTGTTGACTTTTTAAACACTTTACATACATAAGGAGACTCTTATGAAAATACTCACATTGAAAAGATTATATAATACAGAATTTAAATCCCTATATTGGAAGTTTGTATCTAAACCTAAGAGTATGAGTTCTAAGGAGCTTGAAGTGCTACTATCATTGGGGGCATATTTCGTATGCTTAGAAGACGAATCTATACAAAAATTAGGATATAGAATCTTTCTTTTGTACAGTAAAAATACAGGAGATTATAAACCATTATATGAACTGAGCTTAAACAAGGGATTTATTCCAATTGCTCAGTTTATTGATGATAATTTAAAATATGGTGAGAGGTTTGGAAATCTTCAGACTGTAATGAATGAGGCTACTAACAAAGATTTTAGACAGGGGAGTCAATACAAAACGATAGGTCAAACTCTTCTGTATAACAATGTAATTGCAACAGAAAACAAATCCTATATCGTTGTTGCTCCTACTTCGTACGGGAAAACGGAACTAATCTTATCATTTTTAGATACTAATCTGGATAAGAATGTTTGCGTAATAACTCCAACTAAATCGCTACTTGCTCAAACTAAAAAACGTATTCTTAACCATATTGGAAACCAAAAAATAATCACCCGGCCAGAAATGTATTCTGAAGATAGTGAAAGAATTATAGCTGTCTTAACTCAAGAGAGGTTACTGAGGTTATTGCAAGAAAATCCTGAACTCAGCTTTGATATTTTGATAGTCGACGAAGCTCATAATTTGCTTGATAGATTTTCTAAAGATAATAATCGTAGCGTGTTACTCGCTTCTGTTATATTAATATGTTATAGACGGAACGAAAATCTCTCTTGTAGGTATCTGACTCCTTTCTTACAATCAAAGGAAAGTATTATTTTCATGATATAATCAAAGGTACTAAGGAAATGCTAGACCAATATTCTGGCGCTAAACAAAAGCTCATTTCCTTAGGGAGTTTAGATGCTTCTTCAGACGCAGGAATTGTAATTTTTCATGCAGATAGAAAGAATATAATATATATAAATAGTCCTAAAAAAATTGAGCAATTTGCTAAAGAGTTAGCAAATTTATTAGAAGTTACATCGTCAGAACGAATCAAAAAGGCGGTGTTAGATTTAAGAAATTTCATACATGAGGATTATAGCCTAGCATCTTCATTAGAGCGAGGTGTAATATACCATCATGGATCCGTGCCAGAATCTGTTAGATACTATATAGAAACATTATACTCAGAGTATTCTGAATTAAAAATGCTAATTGCTAACTCAACGCTACTTGAAGGTGTTAATATCCCTGCAACAAAGATGTTTATCTTAGATCCTAATAGAGGTAGTAGTTACTTGTCTTCCTCAGATTTCAAGAACTTAATTGGTAGAATTTGTCGTTTTGGAGAGATTTTCAATCCTAATGATGGTAGCTTGGAGTATTTGCTCCCAGAGATATATATTATTAAAGGTAAATATTGTCGAAAAGATTTTAATGCATTAAATTTTTTTAAAAATAAAAATGTTTTTGCAGGTGATCAAGATAAAATCAAAGACGAAGTCTCAAATCCGTTATTAGAAAACCATAAACAACTCGATTCTGATATCGTAAATCAAGCAGAAATAATGCTAGACAACTTTTCTGATGATGATATTGTTGTTAACAAAAAAATAAGAACACCTAAAACGCTGGTAGGTAAGCTTTGCTTTCAAAATAATGTGAGAATCTTTAACGTTTTTGACGTAGAAGAGATTATTGATGGAAAATTAAGGGAGTTAGAAGAGGCTCAAACTCTAGAAAACACCTTTAATATGATGAACTTTCTATTCTTTTCTCATATTGATGAGGAAGAAGGATCCTATAATAACCTGAAACGTTTACGAGAAATAGCTGCTCAGAATTTTTATATGATGCTGATAAATTGGAGAATGCAAGGAATGACGACAAAAAATATGATAACTCAAATCGTTGGTTATTGGAATACATTGACAGGCTATGAAGCTGAGTATGTATATGTTGGAAAGTGGGGAGATACAACACGTGGTCCTAACAGTCATAGAGAATATTGGACTAATATTTCAAATAAGACCCAATCTGAAAAAATAAATTTGGCAATTGTTAGACTCAAGGAGGAGTATGATTTTATTGATAACGAAATAATAAAATATATTGAAATACTTAATACGCTTGGGTTGATAGATAACGAATTATATCTAAAAATAAAATACGGAACTAGCAATAATGAGAAAATTGCACTATTGAATTGCGGAATTAGCAATACTCTATCTAATATCTTATTTGAAAAATATAAGAACCTATACAATATAGATGCTTCGAGTAATGTAGTAACGTTTGATAAGTCTTTAATTAATATCATGCGAGAAAATGACGAAAATGGTATTTTAATTTCAGAAATTTTGCTAAACTCGCCTACAGAATAAAATATATGACTATAGCCTCATACGAAAAAAGGTAGCTTTAATTAGCTACCTTTTGACATCTTTAAGAGATTTGTTTTTCTTCTATTTCCCCTCAGCTAACTCTTTCCCAAGTTGGATGAGGTAGTCTTTCAAGTCGTCTTTGACTTGTGGGTGTTTGAGAGCGTAGTCGATGGAGGTTTTCATAAAGCCAAACTTGTCCCCGACATCGTAACGAGCCCCTTTGAACTCACGAGCAAATACACGTTGTGTTTTATTGAGAGTATCGATTGCATCTGTCAGCTGAATTTCATTTCCTGCACCTGGAGCCTGGTTTTCGAGGATTTGGAAAATTTCAGGAGTGAGGAGGTAGCGCCCAATGATAGCAAGGTCGCTAGGAGCATCCTCTGGCGCTGGTTTTTCAACGAAGGTTTCAACGCTGTAAAGGCCGTCTTTTCCTTCGCCTTGCGGAGCAATAACCCCGTAAGCAGATACTTCGTCATGAGGGACAGGCATAACAGCGATAGTAGACGCGTGGGTACGCTCGTAGTCATCCATGAGTTGTTTGGTAAGTGGAACTGCCTTTTCGTTGGTGATATCCATCAAGTCATCACCAAGCATAACGATAAAGGGTTCATTTCCAACGAAAGCCTTGGCTTGCAAAACGGCATCTCCGAGACCACGTGGATGCGTTTGGCGGATAAAATGCAGACGCATACCAGTTGTTTCATCAACTAGCTTCAAAAGATCTGTTTTCCCTTTTTCTTTGAGGTTGTATTCCAATTCGAAGTTTGAGTCGAAGTGGTCCTCAATGGAACGTTTTGACTTACCCGTAACAACCAAAATGTCTTCGATGCCAGATTTGAGGGCCTCTTCAACGATAAACTGGATAGTTGGCTTGTCTACGATTGGCAACATTTCCTTGGCCAAGGCCTTAGTTGCTGGGAGGAAACGAGTTCCCAATCCAGCGGCAGGGATGACTGCTTTTCTGACTTTTTGTTTCATAAATGTTCCTTTCTATAAAGGTCTATGACCATTCGTTTTCTGCTTTAAATTCATTGCTCATGATGTCAGTGATTGCTTCTTTGATATTGACACCTTCATAGATAACTCGGTAAATAGCCTGTGTGATTGGCATGTAGACACCCAATTCCTGAGCCAGTTCGTAAGCTGCTCGAGTTGTTGAAATGCCTTCAATGACCATGCCCATATTAGCCTCAATATCTGCGAGAGATTCTCCGCGGCCAAGAGCATTACCGGCCCTCCAGTTACGGGAGTGGACAGATGTCCCTGTTACAATCAAATCCCCAACTCCAGAAAGACCGCTATAAGTTAGAGGATTAGCTCCAAGAGCGACTCCTAGACGGGTGATTTCTGCCAAGCCACGTGCAATGATAGCCGCCTTGGCATTGTCGCCAAACCCTAGTCCATGTAGTGCCCCAGCGCCAACTGCAATGATGTTTTTGAGAGCACCAGCGGTTTCAACCCCGATAACATCCGTATTAGTATAGAGACGGAAGTAGTGATTGCTAAAGAGATTTTGGACGTACTGAGCAGTTTCGAGGTCTTTAGAGGCTGCTGTAATCAAGGTAATATCCCGTACAATAGTTTCCTCAGCATGGCTCGGTCCTGAAACAACGACGATATCACTGCGAAGGTCAGCTGGGATTTCCTCTTCAAGAATAGTTGATAGACGTTTGTGGCTATCTGGTTCCAATCCTTTGGAGGCATGCATGATGACAACCTTGTGATCAAGCACCTTTGCTACTTGTTGGGCAACCAGTCTCGTTACTTTTGTTGGGACCACAAACAAAACAGCATCAACATCCTTTAATGTTTCTTCCAAATCATGATAGGCTTTGATCTTTTCGTCGAGTAGGATATCTTTGAAATAGCGTTTGTTTGTATGTTGGTTATTGATTTCATCGATTTGGTCAGGAATATTTCCCCAAATTCGAACCTCGTGTCCATTGTCGTTTAGGACCTGCGAAAGGGCAGTTCCCCAAGAACCAGGACCCAAGACAGCGATGGTTTGTTTCTTCATCTTTTCCTCCTTGTAAGAGTTCTTCCTTTCATTTTACCATAAAAAGCCTTTTCATGCATCACCTGTATATGAAAGCGCACTAATTTATAATAAGGAGACTTCTTTGACAAGATTTCTCTTTTTTGCTAGAATAGCATCAATATGACCGAATGAGAAGGAGCTGACGCAGGATGTCGCTCCCTTTATCTATTTTATTAGGAGGAGATATGCTCATTAAAAAAATAAAAACCTATAAATGGCAGGCCTTGTCATCCCTAATGATGACAGGCTTGATGGTTGCGAGCTCTCTCTTGCAACCGCGCTATTTGCAAGAGGTGTTAGAGGCTTTGTTGGCCGGACAAAATGAGGCGATTTATAGTATTGGCGCTTGGTTGATAGGGGTAGCCCTAGTTGGTCTGGTTGCAGGTGGGATTAATGTGACACTTGCAGCCTATATTGCTCAAGGAGTGTCTTCGGACCTTCGGGAAGACGCCTTTCGCAAGATTCAGACCTTTTCTTATGCCAATATCGAGCAATTCAATGCCGGAAACCTTGTCGTCCGTATGACTAATGATATAAATCAAATTCAGAATGTGGTGATGATGGCTTTTCAAATTCTCTTCCGTCTCCCTCTTCTCTTTATCGGTTCCTTTATCTTGGCGGTCCACACTCTTCCGTCACTTTGGTGGGTGATTGTCCTCATGGTGCTCCTAATCTTTGCATTAACAGCCATCATGATGGGGATGATGGGGCCACGATTTGCTAAGTTTCAAACCCTTCTTGAACGGATCAATGCTATCGCCAAGGAAAATCTACGTGGTGTGCGCGTGGTCAAATCTTTTGTGCAAGAAAAAGCACAATTTGACAAATTTACCGAAGTCTCTGATGAACTTCTCGGCCAAAATCTTTATATTGGTTATGCTTTCTCAGTTATAGAACCCGTTATGATGCTAGTCGGCTATGGAGCGGTCTTCCTCTCTATCTGGTTGGTGGCTGGAATGGCTCAGTCAGATCCGTCTGTAGTGGGCTCGATTGCTTCCTTTATCAACTATCTCAGCCAGATTATCTTTACCATCATCATGGTTGGATTTTTAGGGAATTCTGTCAGTCGTGCCATGATTTCCTTGCGTCGTATCCGCGAGATTCTAGATACCAAGCCAGCAATGACCTTTAAAGATCTCCCAGATGAAGAGTTAGAAGGAAGTCTCTCTTTTGAAAATGTGACCTTCACCTATCCTAATGATGATGAGCCTATGCTGAAGAATGTAACCTTTGAAATTGCGCCTGGTCAGATGGTCGGTGTGGTTGGGGCGACTGGAGCAGGGAAGTCCACTCTAGCTCAGTTAATTCCACGACTTTTTGATCCACAGGAGGGATCTATCAAGATTGGTGGCAAGGATATTCGAGACGTCAGCGAGGGAACCTTACGTAAAACAGTTTCCATTGTCTTGCAACGTGCTATTCTCTTTAGCGGGACCATTGCAGATAATCTTCGTCAAGGGAAAGGCAATGCCAGCGTGTCAGAAATGGAACGTGCAGCGCGGATTGCCCAAGCCAGTGAATTTATCGGACGCATGGAAAACAAATTTGAGAGTCAGGTCGAAGAACGAGGCACCAATTTTTCTGGTGGACAAAAGCAACGGGTGTCCATTGCCCGTGGGATTGTCAGCAATCCCCGTATCCTGATTTTTGATGATTCGACTTCGGCCTTGGATGCTAAGTCAGAGAGACTCGTACAGGAAGCTTTGAACAAAGACCTGAAAGGGACGACCACGATTATCATCGCTCAAAAGATCAGTTCAGTCGTCCATGCAGACAAGATTTTGGTCTTGGACCAAGGACGCTTGATTGGAGAAGGACGGCATGCAGATTTGGTAGCTAACAATGCCGTCTACCGCGAAATCTACGAAACGCAAAAGGGAAAGGAGGAATAAAATGAAAACCGTTCGATTTTTCTGGAATTATTTTAAAGTTTACAAGTTCTCCTTTGTCATTGTGATTCTGATGGTTGCAGTTGCGACGATTGCCCAAGCCCTCTTTCCAGTTTTTTCAGGTCAAGCAGTGACGGAGCTCGCTAACCTAGTTCTAGCTTATCAAAATGGAACTGCCGAACTAGCCTGGCAGAGTTTATCAGCTCTGATGCTGAATCTTGCTCTGGTTGTCCTCGCCTTAGTGGTATCCAGTTTGATTTACATGACCTTGATGACCCGTGTGATTGCTGAGTCAACAAATGAGATGCGTAAGGGCCTCTTTGGCAAACTTTCTCGTTTAACGGTTTCTTTCTTTGACCGCCATCAGGATGGCGATATCCTTTCTCGCTTCACGAGTGACTTGGACAACATCCTTCAAGCCTTCAATGAAAGCCTAGTTCAGGTCATGAGCAATATTGCTCTGTACATCGGTTTGATTTTTGTTATGTTTTCAAGAAATGTGACGCTAGCCCTGATAACAGTAGCCAGCACTCCAGTGGCCTTTCTCATGTTGGTCTTCATTGTGAAAATGGCCCGCAAATACACCAATCTCCAGCAAAAAGAGGTTGGGAAACTCAACGCCTACATGGACGAAAGTATTTCAGGGCAGAAAGCTGTTATCGTACAAGGAATTCAAGATGACATCGTAGCAGGCTTTGTGGAGCAAAATGAGCGCGTGCGCAAGGCAACCTTTAAAGGTAGAATGTTCTCAGGTATCCTTTTTCCAGTTATGAATGGGATGAGCCTGGTCAATACGGCTATCGTTATTTTTGCAGGTTCTGCGGTCTTGTTGAACGATCCAAGTATCGAAACAACGACAGCCCTAGGTTTGATCGTCATGTTTACCCAATTTTCTCAGCAGTACTACCAGCCGATTATCCAGGTGGCTGCGAGTTGGGGGAGCCTCCAGTTGGCCTTTACTGGGGCAGATCGTATCCAAGAAATGTTCGATGCAGAAGAAGAGATTCGTCCGCAAAATGCGCCTGCCTTTACGGAATTGCGAGAAGGTGTTGAAATCAGTCACATTGATTTCTCCTATGTGCCAGACAAGCCGATTTTAAAAGATGTCAGCATTTCAGCTCCTAAGGGGCAGATGGTAGCAGTTGTCGGTCCGACTGGTTCAGGGAAAACGACCATCATGAACCTCATCAATCGTTTCTACGATGTGGATGCAGGTAGCATTTCCTTTGATGGGAAAGACATTCGTGACTACGACTTGGATAGCCTGCGGAGTAAGGTCGGTATTGTCTTGCAGGATTCGGTCTTGTTTAGTGGAACGATTCGGGACAATATCCGCTTTGGTGTGCCAGATGCCAGTCAGGAAATGGTTGAAGCTGCTGCCAAGGCAACTCATATTCATGACTACATCGAAAGCTTGCCTGATAAGTATGATACCCTTATTGATGATGAGCAAAATATCTTCTCGACTGGTCAGAAACAATTGATTTCCATCGCCCGAACCTTGATGACAGATCCTCAAGTCCTAATCTTAGATGAAGCGACTTCCAATGTGGACACCGTAACAGAAAGCAAGATTCAACATGCTATGGAGGCAGTTGTAGCAGGACGAACAAGTTTTGTCATTGCCCATCGTCTCAAGACCATCCTCAATGCCGATCAGATTATTGTCCTCAAAGATGGGGAGGTCATTGAACGTGGAAATCATCACGAGTTGCTCAAGCTCGGTGGCTTCTACTCCGAACTGTACCATAATCAATTTGTCTTTGAATAAGCAAAAAAGTTGTCCTAATTTTGGGCAACTTTTTCTGATAAAAAAATTTTATCACGGACTTAAAAAATACATATTAGACAGGAGTGGGTAAGGGTGATAAGATAAGATTATCAATGGAGAACGAAAGGAAGTCAGTAATGGTAAGAACAGTTGTTGGAGTAGCGGCAAACCTATGTCCTGTAGACGCAGAAGGAAAAAACATCCACTCATCTGTATCCTGTAAATTTGCTGAAAGTATTCGTCAGGTTGGCGGACTTCCTTTGGTCATTCCGGTTGGTGATGAGACACTTGTCCATGACTATGTAGAAATGATTGATAAGCTCATCTTGACTGGAGGACAAAATGTTCATCCTCAGTTTTATGGTGAGGAAAAAACAATTGATAGCGATGACTATAATCTAGCTCGCGACGAGTTTGAGCTAGCTCTTCTACAAGAAGCCTTGCGTCAGAACAAGCCAATCTTAGCCATTTGCCGTGGCGTTCAGTTGGTAAACGTTGCCTTTGGTGGTACACTCAATCAGGAGATTGAAGGTCATTGGCAAGGTCTACCTTTTGGAACTTCACATTCTATTGAAACAGTGGAAGGAAGTGTTGTGTCCAAGTTGTTTAGTAAAGAAAGTCAAGTAAACTCAGTTCATCGTCAAAGTATTAAAGACTTGGCACCTAATTTCCGCGTAACTGCAGTAGATCCACGTGACCAAACGATTGAAGCAATCGAATCTATCGATGAACACCGTATTATTGGTTTGCAGTGGCATCCAGAATTTTTGGTCAATAAAGAGGATGGCAACTTAGAATTATTTGAGTATTTATTGAATGAATTGTAACGACTGGAAACCTAGTCGTTTTTTTGTCTTATTTCGTTCAAATTTTAATATTGTAACATTTTTTACGCAAATGTTTAAATTATGATAAAATTTGGAAAAATTCAGTATAAAAACTTGAAAAAATCTAAGGTAAGGGTTATGATAGAAGAGAAGAAATTTTG
This sequence comes from uncultured Streptococcus sp., assembly GCA_900546335.1. Classification (GTDB taxonomy): domain Bacteria; phylum Bacillota; class Bacilli; order Lactobacillales; family Streptococcaceae; genus Streptococcus. Next base: position 1,422 of record URCN01000008.1, on the reverse strand, counting down.
GAGGAATATTATGTCACATATTAAATTTGATTATTCAAAAGTATTAGATAAATTTGTTGCACCACATGAACTAGATTATATGCAGCCTCAAGTGACTGCAGCAGATTCTGCTCTGAGAAATGGTACAGGTCCTGGGGCAGAAATGACTGGCTGGTTGAACTTACCTGAAGAATATGACAAAGATGAATTTGCTCGTATTCAAAAGGCTGCTGCTAAAATCCAATCTGATAGTGAGGTATTGATCGTAATCGGTATTGGTGGTTCCTATTTAGGAGCTCGTGCAGCTATTGATTTCTTGAATAATTCATTTGTAAACTTGCAAAGAAAGGAAGAACGCAAGGCACCTCAGATCCTCTATGCTGGAAACTCTATCTCTTCAAGCTATTTGGCTGATTTGGTAGACTATGTATCAGACAAAGATTTCTCAGTAAACGTGATTTCTAAATCAGGTACAACAACTGAACCGGCTATTGCTTTCCGTGTCTTCAAAGAACTCTTGGTTAAGAAGTACGGTCAAGAAGAAGCTAACCAACGTATCTACGCAACTACAGACCGCGCTAAAGGTGCAGTTAAGGTTGAAGCAGATGCTAATGGCTGGGATACTTTTGTAGTGCCTGATAGTGTAGGTGGTCGTTTTACAGTATTGACAGCAGTGGGGCTCTTGCCAATCGCAGCTGCAGGAGCTGATATCAGCAAGTTAATGGAAGGAGCAAATGCTGCTCGCAAGGCTTATGCTTCTGATAAGTTGGCTGAAAATGAAGCATATCAATATGCAGTTGTACGCAATATCTTGTACCGTAAAGGTTATCTGACAGAAGTTCTAGCTAACTATGAACCATCTCTGCAATACTTCTCTGAGTGGTGGAAGCAACTGGCTGGTGAGTCAGAAGGGAAAGACCAAAAAGGGATTTATCCAACTTCAGCTAACTTCTCAACAGACTTGCACTCTCTGGGACAATTTATCCAGGAAGGTACCCGTATCCTCTTTGAAACAGTTATCCGTGTAGATAAACCTCGCAAAAATGTGCTGATTCCTGAATTGGCAGAAGACTTGGACGGTCTTGGCTACTTGCAAGGAAAAGATGTTGACTTTGTCAATAAAAAAGCTACAGATGGAGTGCTGTTAGCACACACTGATGGTGGAGTTCCAAATATGTTTGTGACACTGCCTGAGCAAGATGAGTTCACTTTGGGCTACACTATTTACTTCTTTGAGTTGGCTATTGCTCTTTCTGGCTACCTGAATGGTATCAATCCATTTGACCAGCCTGGAGTTGAAGCTTATAAGAAAAACATGTTTGCTCTTCTTGGGAAACCAGGCTTTGAAGAGCTGGGTGCTGAGTTGAATGCACGCCTTTGATTCTCATATGCTTTGAGTTCATTTAGAATATAAAAATATCCACAAGTTCATTTCTTGTGGAT